>JAIBFE010000259.1 GCA_019459705.1 Thiobacillus sp.
AGATGAAGAAGGTGGACTGGATGGAAGGTCCGCTGGTCGAGCGCTGATCGACAGGGTTTTGAGGGCGGTGTCTCCCGCTGCCCTCGCCCGCGTCACCTCTCTCCGACGCGGGTTTTTTATACAACGATCAGGGGCATCTGCCCCGGTCAGGCAAGGAGTCAAAAATGAAAGTGCGTGCGCAAATTGCCATGGTGCTGAACCTGGACAAGTGTATCGGCTGCCATACCTGCTCGATCACCTGCAAGAACGTGTGGACCTCGCGTGAGGGCATGGAATACGTGTGGTTCAACAACGTCGAATCGAAGCCCGGCATCGGCTATCCCAAGCAGTGGGAGAACCAGGACGTGTGGAATGGCGGCTGGAAGCTGAAGGGCGACGGCAAGCTGGTGCCGCGCCAGGGCAGCAAGCTGAAAATCCTCGCCAACATCTTCAGCAACCCCAACCTGCCGGAGATCGACGACTACTACGAGCCGTTCACCTACGATTACCAGCATCTGCAAAAAGCGCCGCTGTCCGAGACGCCGCCGACCGCGCGGCCGATCTCCGCCATCACCGGCGAGAAGATGGAGAAGATCAACTGGGGCCCCAACTGGGAAGACGACCTCGGCGGCGAGTTCTCCTCGCGCGGGCGCGACAAGAATTTCGACAACGTGCAGAAGGAAATGCACTCGACCTTCGAGAACACCTTCCTGATGTATCTGCCGCGGCTGTGCGAGCACTGCCTCAACACGACCTGCGTCGCCTCCTGCCCGTCGGGTTCGATCTACAAGCGCGAGGAAGACGGCATCGTGCTGGTCGACCAGGACAAGTGCCGCGGCTGGCGCATGTGCATCTCCGGCTGCCCCTACAAGAAGATCTACTTCAACTGGAAGAGCGGCAAGGCCGAGAAGTGCATCTTCTGCTACCCGCGCATCGAGGCGGGCCAGCCCACCGTATGCTCGGAATCCTGCGTCGGCCGCATCCGCTACCTCGGCGTGATCCTGTACGACGCCGACCGCATCGAGGAAGCCGCCAGCGTCACCGACGAGAAGGAACTCTACGAAGCGCAGCTGAAGATCTTCCTCGACCCCAACGACCCGGAAGTCATCGCCGCCGCGCGCGCCGAAGGCATCCCCGAAGCCTGGCTCGAATCTGCGGTGAAGTCGCCGGTCTACAAGATGGCGATCGACTGGAAGATTGCCTTCCCGCTGCACCCGGAATACCGCACGCTGCCGATGGTGTGGTACGTGCCGCCGCTGTCGCCGATCCAGGCTGCCGCCGAATCCGGAAAAATGGGCATGAACGGCATCATTCCCGACACCAAGTCGCTGCGCATCCCGATCACCTATCTCGCCAACCTGCTCACCGGCGGCAAGGAAAAACCGGTGATCACCGCGCTCGACCGCCTGCTGGCAATGCGCGCCTACATGCGCGGCAAGTCGGTGGAAGGCATCCCCAATACCGCCGCCCTTGACCAGGTGGGGCTGACTTCGGCGCAGGCCGACGAGATGTACCGCTACCTGGCGATCGCCAACTACGAGGACCGTTTCGTCATTCCGTCCGGACACCGCGAAGAAGCCCTCAATACTTTCGAGGAAAAATCGAGCTGCGGCTTCACCTTCGGAAACGGCTGTTCGGACGGTGTTTCCAAGACCACGCTGTTCGGCAACCGCAAAAACTCGGTCCCGGTCGACCTGTCGCAACTGCATGCCAAGAAGAAAACCGGTTAAGGAGCTACACGATGAAAACCTTCAAAGTCATTTCACTGCTGTTGATGTACCTGGAATCCGACTGGCTGGCGGCGCTGCCCGAAATGGAATCCGCGCTGGCATCCGAGGCCGATTTCAACGGCGATGCGCACACCCGCATGGCGCCGCTGTTTGCGCAGCTGCGCGAAACGGAATTGATCGCACTGCAGGAAAACTACGTCGCCACCTTCGACCGCAATCCCTCGCATTCGCTGCACCTGTTCGAGCACATTCACGGCGAATCGCGCGACCGCGGCTCGGCGATGATCGATCTGCTGAACGAATACTGGAAGCACGACTTCGACGCCAGCGCCTCGGAATTGCCCGATTACGTTCCGCTGTTCCTCGAATTCCTGTCGCTGCTGCCGGCCGATGAGGCCCTCGCCCTGCTCGGCGACGCCGTGCACGTGCTCGCCACCATCGGCCGCAAGCTCGACGCCAACGGCAGCCCCTACGCCACGGCTTTCCAGGTACTGGAAGCGCTGTCGCCGGTGGCGGCGCAGGAACTGGCCGAGCCCCCGGTGCGCGACATGGACGAGGCGATGGAGATGTTCGGCCCGACCATGGATGGCGTCGAACCGCTGCTGAAGCCCGTCCCGCAGGTGTCGGTGGTGCAGATGCCGGCTTCCCACCGGCAGGCCGCCGCATCCAGAACGCATTGACCCAAGGAGGATCGAATCATGTCCTACTCGCAAACCTTTCTGTTCGGGATCTACCCCTACATCGCGCTGTCGGTGTTTTTTCTCGGCAGCCTGATCCGCTTCGACCGCGAGCAGTACACGTGGAAGAGCGATTCGTCGCAGCTGCTCAAGCGCGGCCAGCTGCGGCTGGGCAGCAACCTGTTCCACATCGGCGTGCTGTTCCTGTTCTTCGGCCATTTCTTCGGCATGCTGACGCCGCACTTCGTCTACGAGCCCTTCATCAGCGCTGGCGCCAAGCAGATCCTTGCCATGGTGTCGGGCGGTACCGCGGGCGTGCTGGCCTTCATCGGATTGTCCCTGCTGCTGCACCGCCGGCTGACCGAGCCGCGCATCCGCGCCACCTCGAAGCCCAGCGACATCCTGATCCTGCTGCTGCTGTGGCTGCAGCTGCTGCTCGGACTGGCGACCATTCCGCTGTCGGCGCAGCACCTGGACGGCAGCATGATGATCCGCCTAGCCGAGTGGGGGCAGCGCATCGTCACCTTCCGCGGCGGCGCGGTCGAACTGCTCGAGGGCGCAGGCTGGATATTCAAGACGCACCTGTTCCTCGGCATGACGATTTTCCTCGTCTTCCCGTTCACGCGCCTGGTGCATGTGTGGAGCGGATTTGCTGCAACGACCTACGTGGTGCGCGCCTGGCAGCTGGTGCGTCCGCGCGGCTGAGCCTAATCGATCAAGGAGACTGAAATGACTCATGTTGTCATCCTGGGGGCCGGCATCGCAGGGGTGTCTGCGGCCTATGCCCTGAAATCCAAGCTGGGGCCGCGCGACGAAGTGACGGTGGTGTCGGACAAGCCCTACTTCCACTTCGTGCCGTCGAATCCA
This sequence comes from Thiobacillus sp., assembly GCA_019459705.1. GTDB lineage: Bacteria > Pseudomonadota > Gammaproteobacteria > Burkholderiales > Thiobacillaceae > Thiobacillus. The sequence continues at coordinate 3,254 of JAIBFE010000259.1, forward strand.
TGGATCGCCATGGGCTGGCGCGAGCGCGCCGACATCGCCTTCCCGATCGGCCCCTATCTCGAATCGCGCGGCATCAAGTTCATCCACAGCGGCGTCAAGCGCATCCAGCCCGAAGTCATCCAGGTCGATCTGGAAAACGGCGACGTGCTGTTCTACGACACGCTGCTGATCGCCACCGGTGCGGCCGGCATGAACGACGACGTCCCCGGCATGGCCGAGCACACCCAGTCGGTGATCCATGTCGACCAGGCTGAGAAGGCGCTGGCCGCCTACCGCGAATTCGTGCGCCATCCCGGTCCCATCGTGATCGGCGCGGCGGCGGGCGCCAGCGTGCTGGGGCCGCTCTACGAGTACGCCTTCCTGATCGACGCCGATCTCAAGCGCCGCAACATCCGCGAGCGGGTGACCATCACCCTGGTGACGCCCGAGCCCTGGCCCGGCCACCTCGGCCTTGGCGGAGAAGGCGCCAGCCGCGGCGCAGTGACGGCCGCACTGGTCGACACCCGGATCAGCGTGATCTGCAACGCCCGCACGCAGCGCATCGACAAGGACACCATTCATGTGGTCGAACTCGACGCCAACGGCAATGAAAAACAGACCCATGCCCTGCCCTATGCCTATTCGGTTTACTGGCCGGCCTTCGGCGGCGTGCCCGGCGTCCGCTCCGCAACCGGCCTGGTGAATGAACGTGGCCTCGTCGTGGTGGACGAGTACCTGCGCAACCCCGACTACCCCAACGTGTTCGCCCTCGGTGCCTGCGTCGCGCAGCCGGCGGTGGACAAGACCCCGGTGCCGGTGGGTGCGCCGGATTCGGTGTACTCGATCTCGAAAGCCGGCGAGATCGTGGTGCAAAACATCCTCGCCCAGGCCGGCGACGCGCCGCTGGTGAGCTACGTGCCTCAACGCGCCAAGTGGCTGACCGACATGGGCACCACGGGGGCCACCTATCTGTCGGAGCCGCAGGTGCCCTTGCGCGACATCAACTGGATGCGCCAGGGACGGTGGGTACACCAGGCCAAGGTCGATTTTGAAAAGTATTTCGTCAACAAGATAAAACTGCAGAGCACGGGCCAGGCACCGTCGGCCGCCTCCCGGATTGCCGACGTGATGAGCCGCGCGCTGGCCGCAAAAGGCGGTGGGCAGTCGCCCGTGGCCGTGACTGCGCCGCCGGGCAGCGGCAAGCCGCTGGAAATTCGCCTGCCGCAGGATCCCTGCGTCGAACTCAGGGCACTGGCCCGATCGATAGGACGCGAACCCGATGCGCTGGCCGCCGAACTGCTGGCCGCTGCCGTGTCCGATGCCAAGTCCTACCTGAACGAGGCAGGGGTCGAAGCGATGGCCTTGTCCCGGCGGGAGCTGCTGGTGGAGTCCCTGCCGGAACGGCAGCCGGGCGTCGAGTTCCACGGCGGAGGAACCTGATCGAGCCGCAATTCAGCTCATATGCCGAATCAACCGAGCCCACCCGAAAGGAGAACCGAGATGGATGGCACCATGCCCGAACGTGATGCAGAGGGCTACCTGACCGATCCAGAAGACTGGAACGATGAGGTGGCCATTGCCCTAGCCCAGGAAGAAAACATCCCGCTCACGGATGATCACTGGGACACGATACGCTTCATGCGCGACTACTTCGACGAACACCAGGTCATCGCCGATGCCCGTTTCGTCATCAAGCATCTGGCCGAGCGCATGGGGAAGGATGCGCAGAAAAAACTGTTCGAACTGTATCCCTACGGCTACGTGAAGCAGGCCTGCAAGATTGCCGGCATGCGGCGTCCACGCGCCTGGAGCACGGGTTGACCGCCCGCGCCCGGATGTACTGAGCGCGTACATCATGGCCCTGCTCCCCATCGAAGATCTGCAGAAGCGCCCGCCGCTCATCGGCTGGGCGCCGTTCGCCCTCGGCTTTCGCCCCTTTTTCCTGGCTGCCGGCGTGTATGCCGTCGTGCTGATGGCACTCTGGCTGCTGGTGCTGCGCGGCAGTCTGGAACCCGGCATGCTGTCGCCGCTCGTCTGGCACGGCCACGAGATGCTGTTCGGCTTCACCGTGGCGGTGATCGCCGGCTTTCTGCTCACCGCCGCACAGAACTGGACCGGCATCCGAACGCCATCCGGCACGCCGCTCGCCGCGCTGTTCCTGGTATGGCTGGCGGGCCGGCTGGCCTTCCTGGTTCCGGGACTGCCGGCGGGGCTGGTCGCGCTGGTCGACCTGGCTTTCCTGCCTGCGGTTGCACTGACGCTTGCGGTGCCCATCCTCAAGGCAAGGCAGCTGCATAACGCTCCCTTCCCCCTCATGTTGCTGGTGCTGACGGCGGCAAATGCGCTGGTGCATCTTGAAGCGCTCGGCTGGACCACCGGCTGGGCCTTCTCCAGCGCCAGCCTGGGACTGCATCTCGCCACGTACGTGGTGGTGACGATGGTGGTGGTGATGGGGGGGCGGGTGATTCCGAGCTTCACCGACAACAAGCTGCGCACCCGCGCCCGGCGCTGGAAAACCATCGAAATACTGGTGCCGGTCACCACCCTGGGCGCCTTGCTGGCGGCACTGATCGCCTCCGATTCGTACATCACCGCGCTGCTCGCAGCCACCGCGGCGACCGTGCACGTCATCCGGCTGGCAGGCTGGTACACCCCACAATACTGGTCGGTGCCGCTGCTGTGGATCCTGCATCTGGGGTATGCCTGGATCGCGCTCGGCTTCGCGTTGCTGGCCTTGTCGGCAGCGGGATTCAGCACGGCGGCCGTGAGTTCGCTGCATGCCTTTACCGCCGGTGGCATCGGTGTGCTGACCCTGGGCATGATGGCGCGGGTTTCGCTTGGCCACACCGGGCGGATGCTGGAACCGGCGCCGGTGATGACGCGGGCCTTCGTCGCCATCAATCTCGCGGCCCTGCTCCGCGTCGCACTGCCGCTGCTTTTTCCGGGCGTGTACATGCAGAGCATGATGGCGGCCGGGCTGGCGTGGGTGATCGCGTTTGCCCTGTTCGTCGTGATCTATGCCCCCATGCTGCTGCGTCCGCGGGTCGACGGCAAACCCGGCTGAATGTCCCGCCTGTCGGAACGCGTCCACACCTTCGGCCGCGCCATGCTGGAACGGCACGGCGAGCGGGTGCACAAGATCGCGCTCGACGCCGGCTTCACCTGCCCCAACCGCGACGGCAGCAAGGGCATCGGCGGCTGCACCTTCTGCAACAACAAATCCTTTTCGCCGGGCGCACGCGACCCGGTTCCGCTGACCGCGCAGTTCGACCGCGCGCGCGGCCGCATCGCACAGGGCACCGGCGCGCGCCGCTTCATCGCCTATTTCCAGGCCTACACCAACACCTATGCCCACGTGGACGAACTGCGCGCGCTGTACGACGCCGCGCTGGACGCGCCCGACGTGATCGGTCTGTCGATCGGCACGCGGCCCGACTGCGTGCCGCCGCCGGTGCTCGACCTGCTTGCCGAGTATCAGCAACGCGGCCACGAGGTGTGGCTGGAACTCGGCCTGCAGTCTGCATTCGATGCCACGCTCGCCCGCGTCAACCGCGGCCACGGCTTCGCCGAATACGAGGCCGCGACCCGGGCCGCACGGGCGCGCGGCATTCCGGTGTGCTGCCACCTGATCGTCGGCCTGCCGGGCGAGGACGCCTCGCACAGCCACGCCAGCCTCGACCGCGTGCTCGACGTTGGCATCGATGGCCTCAAGCTGCATCCGCTGCATGTGGTGAAGCACACCCGGCTCGCCATCGACTGGAAGCGCGGCGGCTACGCACCGCTGGCCGAGGCCGATTACGTGCGCATCGCCGCCGACCTGATCGAGCGCACGCCGTGGGACATCGTGTATCACCGCGTCACCGGCACCGCCTCGCCCGACATCCTGCTGGCACCCGCCTGGTGCGCGAAGAAGTGGGACATCCTGAACGGCATCGCCGACGAACTGGAGCGGTGCGATAGCCGCCAGGGTGCGCGTGCCGGGAAAGCGCACACCCCTGACGCTTCGGCTTGCCTATACTGAAGCCGTCCCCGCTGGCCGAACAGAACATCGGGCACGCCCTGTTAACCGCTCACATAGGCGCACCGACTCCCCCGAACCCCCATGCGCGTCGCCCTGTTCGTCACCTGTCTCGTCGACCTGTTCCGTCCCAGCGTCGGCTTCGCTACGGTTCGCCTGCTGGAGCGCCTGGGCGCCGAGGTGGTGGTGCCGCCCGAGCAGACCTGCTGCGGCCAGCCCGCCTACAACAACGGCGACTTCGAGACCGCGCGTGCGATCGCGCGCCAGGTCATCGCGGCCTTCGACGGTTTCGATCATGTCGTCGTGCCTTCCGGCTCCTGCGCCGGCATGCTGGTCAGACACTATCCCGAGCTGTTCCGCGACGAGCCGGAAACGCTGGCCCGATCGCAGACCCTGGCAGCGCGCACGCGCGAGCTGTCTGCCTTCCTCGCCGAATCCGGCGGCGACCCTGTCGTCGACGCGCCGTTCAGCGGCAAGGTCGCCATACACGATTCCTGCTCGGCGCGGCGCGAGCTGGGCATCCATGCGGCGCCGCGCGCGCTGCTGGGCAAGCTGGCGGGCGTCGAATCTGTGGAATTGAAGGAGGCGGAAACCTGCTGCGGCTTCGGCGGCACCTTCTGCGTGAAGTATCCGGACATCTCGGCGCGCATGGTGACCGACAAGGCCGACGCGGTGATCGCCAGCGGCGCCGACGTGCTGGTTTCCGGCGACCTTGGCTGCCTGATGAACATCGCCGGCCGCCTCAAGCGCATGGACAGCACGGTGCGGGTCTATCACCTGGCCGAACTGCTCGCCGGCATGACCGACGCGCCCGGAATCGCAGACCCCGACAAGACATGAAGCCGACCTCCGCCGCCTTCTCCGACAACGCCCATCGGGCCCTGCACGACGTCACCTTGCAGCAGGCCCTGGCCAAGGCCGGCGTGGGCTTCGTCGAAAAGCGCCGCGCCGCCGTCTCCGACCTGCCCGAGTTTGCTGCGCTGCGCGAGGCCGGGCGGGCGATCAAGGACCACGCCCTGGCCCACCTTGACCACTACCTGCTGCGCTTCGAACAGCAGGTGCAGGCGTCCGGCGGCGAGGTGCACTGGGCGGAAACGCCTGCCGAAGCCTGCGCAGCCGTGCTCGACATCTGCACGCGCGCCGGGGCGACTCTGGTCGCCAAGGGCAAGTCCATGGTCGGCGAGGAGATCGCCATCAACGACGCGCTCGAAACCGCCGGCTTCGAGGTGGTCGAGACCGACCTCGGCGAATACATCATCCAGATCGCGCACGAGCCGCCCAGCCACATCATTGCGCCTGCGGTGCACAAGACCCGCAAGCAGATCGCCGACCTGTTCGAAAGCCTGCACCACCAGCCGGGCCTGACCCGGCCGCTGGAGACGGTGCCGCAGATCGTCGACGAGGCGCGGCAGATCCTGCGCGACACCTTCCTGGCGGCGGACGTCGGCATCACCGGCGCCAACTTCCTCATCGCCGAGACCGGCTCCACCGTCATCGTCACCAACGAGGGCAACGGCGATCTGTCCGCCACGCTGCCGCGCGTGCACATCGTGCTCGCCAGCATCGAGAAGGTGGTGCCGACACTGGAGGACGCTTCGGTGCTGCTGCGGCTGCTGGCGCGCAGCGCCACCGGCCAGGAGATCACCTCCTACACCACGTTTTTCACCGGCCCGCGCCGCGCGGACGATCCCGACGGCCCCGAGCAGTTCCACGTGGTGCTGGTCGACAACGGCCGCAGCCGCATGCTCGGCGGCGCCTATCACGAGATGCTGCGCTGCATCCGCTGCGGCGCCTGCCTCAACCACTGTCCCGTCTACAGCGCGGTCGGCGGGCACGCCTACGGCTGGGTCTATCCGGGGCCGATGGGCGCGGTGCTGACGCCCCTGATGGTCGGGCTGGACGAAGGCCGACCGCTGCCCAATGCATCGACCCTGTGCGGCCGCTGCGAGGAAGTCTGCCCGATGTCGATTCCGCTGCCGCAGCTGCTGCGCGAACATCGCCGGCAGGAATTCGAACGCAGGCTCGCCCCGCCGCGCAGCCGCTGGGCGCTGGCCACCTGGGCGTTCTTCGCGCAGCGGCCCAGGCTCTATCGCTGGGCGAGCCGCCTGGGCAGCCTGCTGCTGAACAAGTCGAGCGGCGGCCGCGGCCGTTTCCGCAGCCTGCCCTTCGCCGAAGGCTGGACGGCCGCGCGCGACCTGCCGGCCCCGCAGGGCGACACCTTCATGGCGCAATGGCAGCGGAGAAAACCGCATGACTGACCGCCGCGCGGCCATCCTCGGCCGCATATCGCAGGCCCTGGGCCATGCAGCCGCGGCCGACGCGCCGGCCGTCCTGCAGCGCGTGAACGACCATACGCGCGGGCCGCAGCCGCAATGGAATGAAACCCCGCGCGAACGTTTCTTGGCCAAACTCGCCAAGGTGGCCGGAACCCATGCCGAGCTCACCTCGGATGCGGAAATCGTCCAGACGGTGGCGGATTACCTGGCGGCGCAGAGCCTGCCGCAGCGATTGTGCGTCGCCCCGCATCCACTGCTGTCCGCCGTCGTCTGGCCGCAAGGCTGGCAAGCGGAGCGACGACGCGCCCAGGGCGACGACCGCATCGGCCTCGCCGTGGCGTTCTGCGGCATCGCCGAAACCGGCAGCCTGATGCTGCTGTCGGGACCGGACAGCCCGACCACGCTGAATTTCCTGCCCGACGATTTCCTCTGCCTGCTGCCGGAAGACAGAATCGTGCCGCGCATGGAAGACGCCTGGGCCTTGCTGCGCGCCGAACGCGGCAGCCTGCCACGGGCAACCAACATCATCACCGGCCCGTCGCGCACCGCCGATGTCGAACAGACCATCCAGCTCGGTGCGCACGGTCCGCGACGACTTCATGTTTTGCTGAAAGGAGGACGACATGCTTGAAGCAGCTATGGCGTTGTATGCAGGGATAAGTGCCTTGATGGCATCCATCCAGGTGCTGCAGAAGGAACGAGATTACCGGCTGGCTGAAAGAAGATTCGAGGAAGAATATGAAAGGCTGCTGACGTCAGAGGAAACCCAGCGAGCAGCCCAAGCGCTAGAGGAAGTATCCGCACCTGAAGAAATCGAAATACTTCTCGAGAACGCACAGAGGTGCTGGGAATACTGGAGAGAAGTTGCCAGGGGGCGAGACAAGTATTTGCCAGGCGAACAAAGAGAAGCGGATGCAGCTATCAAGAACTGTGTTTGCAGAGAACTCAATCGAATTGACGATCTCTTCGGGGAACATGCGATACCTGAAGAATGGCGCAAGCAAAGAGACAGGTATGACTGTTTGTCCATGCTGGCACCGGCCTGACAGGTCGTTCCTGAGGACGCCACGAAGCGACCGCAGCAACCCTCTGACACAGAAATCGATGCTGACCCCTTTAGTTGAAGGGGGTCAGACAGATGAAATGCTTCACGGAAATGTATTCGTGTGACTGAAATCGGCCAGAAGTGGAAGTTCAGGTTGGGAAGCCCGACAGTCTCTTGTTCGGCCAGAGCCGCCGCTGGAGATCCGAACCGACTACTTCCGCTATGTACTCATTACCGGACGTAGGCAGGAAATTTCACAAAACAACAGCTTTCTGATTTCCTCTGCAATGGGACCAGACTGGTTGCGAACAATTACTCCGTTAAAGCGTTGGGATATGGAAATTTTCTTACTTCAGATTTAAAAGTATTCAAATGAAAACTGCTATTTTTTTTGCCAACTTGTCATATCCCTTCATGCTCGGATGGATTTCGTCCGCCCAATCACCACTGAATAAAGTAGAACCCATTTTTGCACGTAAAAGTGTGCCTTGAGTCTTGGCAACCTTAAAGCTGGGCATACTATTTCCCAAATTCAGAATTGTTTCACCAAGGCGACCTAATAAATATTCAGAGACAGCAACCCACATCGCTTCGGGAACCTGTGCCTGAACAAGTGCTTTGTATAGCCAGGGGCCTTTCAATTTAAGTCCAAAGAAACGGGATGGGGCATTTCGAGGGGTGGCCCAATCATAAGTGTGGGCAATAATAGGGCACCCGGGGCAACTACTACCCTTTCGGTCGCGCCATTTAACAATCTGCTCGAAAGCGTTACTTACATCGGTCAGTGTCTGCTGCAGTATTGTTTCGTCACAATAGGCGGCCGGGTCAGTCGAGTCACCTGGGACTCGTTTGATGATTCTTTTGACATCGTCAATCAGATCATTGCCACCTCCGCTCAAAAGTATGGCATCCCACTTGTAACCAAACTTTGTGCTTGTCATTGTTTTAAAGCCTTGGTTTTTTAGCATGACGCTCATTCTGCGAATTGTGTCGCCTGGCTGGGCGCAGCTTACGACAAGCGTTTGAACATCGAAATCCATAGTGATCAATAGATTGGACGTGGGAATGCCGCGCAGCGAAAACCATGAATCCCCCTCAGCCAGTATTTTTAGCTTGAACTGTTGATCATCTGGATCATAGCCAGGGTTATTGGTTTCGACATCCATCCAGCTTATAACTTGCGGATTCATTTGACACCTCCTTGGTGTGTTTCAAGTGTCGGAGTGCACTGTGCTGTGCAGGGTCATTACCGACTAAGGCGAAACAAGTAGACCAATACGTCAAGGCAGTGGCATGCCGCCACTGCACTTACGAACGATCTTTAGGGAGCCCCCTTGGATCGCGAGTCGCCCGCTGAAAAAGTTTCGCGAAGCCATAACTCACCCAAGCCACCGGCGCCACCACCAAGGCAACGACAGGCAACGCCTTGAACGCCCATAGCAGGTTACCCTTTGCGCCTTTCAAGTTCTTCCAGAACCCGAGTAGCTTGCGCCAGAAAGCAGCCTTTTCTCTCCCCCAATCCAGCACCCGTGGGTCGAGGCATTCCTTGATAAACCACCACACAAGTGGCGTAAGAATCGCGATCGGCAATGCCCACCTCAGCTGAATTTTCTGAAAGCAATCCCACACCAGCAACTTGACCAGCAACTTGGTGACAATCCAGTCGATCGCGGCATAAACGTCTGCCCATTTCCAGTCGTAATGCCATGTGGCACCTACGACCCCGGCCACCACGACGATGGCAACTACGCTTGACCAGCCTTCCCCTAAACGCAAAGCCCGGAAGAGGCGATGCTTGCCAACGTTGAGGATTTTCTCTAATTCGTCTTTCCGGTCTATTGGCAGCAATTCAGCTTTGGCGGGCGGCCAGCTTACCATTCCATTTGTTCCGGTTCGATGACCAAACGGACTGTCCTTGAGGGCTTCTTGTAGATGATGATCTGCAACGAGATAGCCCCGATTGATCAGGGCCTTGATCTCGACATCGCCAAACAAATCGAGGTCGGTGCGAATACGCGCCAACAGCCCAGGCTCGGCGGAATGCGGTAGGTCAGCGGTGAGTCTGGTTGACCCGATGTCGAACGACGCCAGGCCCTTCAGCGCCCGCGGGGCAGCAAATTGCGCAACAATTGGAGGCACGGTGGCAATCACGCGATCGTCAAATGCACTCCCTAGACGACGACGTTCCCTGAGATCATGCCGGTAAAGTTGCGCCGGGCGGTTCATCAGCAAACTCGACAGCCGTCCCATCAAGCCGATTCGCCCGACTGCGGCCTTGCTCTGTCGCGTATCGAAGGGCGCACCCGTGTCGCTTGCAATGACGTAGTTGCAATGTTCATCCAGGAGGGCCGTCACCCCGATATTGTCGAAGGGACCGCCATCGGTGAGCGATAGAACCTGCACGTGCATGTCATCGTAGAGGTCATACAGCTGATACGGTGGGAACACGGGCGGGAACGCAGCCGAGGCCGCAACGGCATCCGCCAAAGGGAGTGCATTCCATTCATCGCGGATATTCGGAGAGATGGCGGCGGCGGTCTTGCAGTAGTAAACGTTCAATACGCTGTCGAGGAGTTGCTTGCACCATTCTGGATATCTGTGTGGGCGAGCCAATCCTTGTTGCTTGGTGAAATGTTTTTTGAATTCCTCTTCCAAACGTCTTGCGCGAGTCTCGTCAATCGATTTCAGTGCATCGCAGAAGAGCACCCAAAGGGTTGAGGATTTCATGCCGGCGTCAACACGGGGTTTGCGGTGGCGGCCATGGGCCAGGTACCAGGCATAGTTCTTGACTTCACGCAGCCGCCCGGCATCCGTATCCAATAAGGCCGTCACCAATGCGCGGAATTCACTTGCATCGAGAGGGCCATGCCAGGGCAATGGGATCTCGCCGTCATCATCCTGTCCTTCGGGCTCAATGGCCTTTCCTCTCTTTGAACATCGCTTGGGTGTGGATACGTCGGCACGTTCGCGATCAACCTGCGCCTGCCAGCGCACAAATTCGCATTCCATCTTGCGCGTCGGACACTTGCCCCACTCTTTGAGACCTTCGATTCGGTCAAGATCCCATTTTCTATCGTAGCGTTTGGCGAAGCACTTGAGCATCGGCACACGCATCCACATATCGCCGAACCATCTATTGCGGTAGGGCTTGGCAAACGAATCGACTACCTTATTCCACTGCACGTTCTCTCGTCGCCCTGCGTCGTCCGGCCACGCGCCAATCAACTGCTTGCGCGCATCAGGGGGAAGGTCACGTAGTATCTTGCGGGGAAGAATCTCGGTATCGATCTCGTCGTAGCGGGCGTGCCCGAGATACCAGTCACCAAGCTCGGTGGATGAAAACCAGAATCGCGCGCCGGAATTGAGCGATGTCGTATTCAAGATCAGCCGCGTCGCCGCGGCACGCCGCTTTTCGGGATCAGGAACCCACCCCTGCCCGATCGCACGATGGTTGTACTGCTCCGTACCACCCGCATCTCCGACCTGTTTCTTCCGCATTCGGATGGCCATCAAAGGGACTCGATCGCAAATATCGAGAACGTTTAGGTCAATCCCTTTCAGTTTCCCTTTGGCAGTTGCGAAGATGTGCTTTTCGTAGAGTCGGCCCATCTCCCCGGCCAAGCTCGTTTTCCAGAGCATCACCTTGATCAGCGTCCAGGGATTCGCAAAGAGCCGAGTGCGCAGGTTCTTTCTTATTCCGACGACCAAAGCATCTTGCAATTCCTTGACAATGGCCTCGAATACTTCCTGTTTGATGTGGAACTCTTCTGGTCCCAGTTCCTTGCGTTCTGGGTTTTCAAGCTCGCGCTTCAGAAGCAGGATATAGAGCGCACCCACGATCGAGCCGCCCGACACCGTGGAGAGAACTTGCACATAGCGCAAGATATCCATTTCGGCCATGCGGCGCAGTACACCCACATGAAACAGTGAGGCGCGAAATCCACCTCCAGCCAGTGCCAAGCCCAATTTTGCTCTGGTCATACGCTTCCCTCTTTCTTTATTCCACTCCCTTGCCGCGCCGGATGTCCTGTCTTGCGCGATCAGGTCGCGGATCCAAGTCATCCTGAATCATGGCTCGCTTCGCACTGGTCGGAAGGCATTAGGCAAAGCCAGCTTGAGCCTAGGCCAAGAGTTTGGAGATGCATATACAACTTTAGTTGTAGGCGGCGTGTGCTGGACACTTTGCTCGAGGAACCGCAGCCAGCCATGACGCATCTTTGGAGCAGCGCAAGCAGGAGCGGTTTTTTTAAAAGGCCCGGGAGTTTGAGGGGAAGGCGTTTTCGGCTGCTATCCCGACGTTCAAACGATAAGTGGCTAACGACCGAAATGGGTCGGAAAGGGCCACTCGTACATTGCAGCGCGGAAGATCTAGGCAATCTCACCGCCATGACCAGCAAACCGCCGCACCGCTGACCACAAATTCCCCCACAGCAGCAACGCCGACCCCGCCAGCACACCCCCCGCCGCAATGCCCAGCTGCGGCCAGAACGGCACGCCGACGAGCAGCACGCATGCGATCAGGTGAAGCCGGAACTGCCGGCGCATCCAGCGTTCGGCGACCATGTCCTTCATGGTGGGGATGCTGCCCGCCCTGGCCTGCAGCTGCGACTGCAGATGAAACCAGGTGAGGAAGGGCACGATCTTGTAGAGCATGCCGCTCACCACGCTGACTGCGAAGCCGCCGATGAAAAGAATCCCCAGCAGCAGCGGATAGGCATCGCTGTCGGCCCAGGCCGGGCTGAACCGGGCATCGTCGCAGTTGCAGTGGTCGCTTCCCTGAAAATCCAGAATCGTGCTCATGCCATGTCCTGCCAAGTGGATGAAAAAATGCGTTTTTAACTGTATAAGGACTTTCTAACCTTAAATTCTCCTTGACTGCATCACAAGATGTCGTATGTTTCATCAAACAACGACACAAGATGTTGTCCACAAGGAGGATGGAATGAGTTCTGTGATCACAAGCTTTCCCCGCGAAGTCATCAAGCGCGACGGGCGCCGCACTCCGTTCGATGCTGCGAAGATCCGTTCGGCGATTGTGCGGGCCGGACAGGCCAGCGGCGAGTTCGGCGAGTCCGAAGCCGAGTTGATCACCGCCCAGGTGACGAAGGTGCTGATCCACAGCCTGCGCGGCGCGCCGCCCGACATCGAGCGCATCCAGGACATCGTCGAGCAGAGCCTGATCGCCGCCAACCATCTGGCCACCGCGCGCGCCTACATCGCCTATCGCGAGTCGCACAAGAAGCTGCGCGAAGACCGCAAGACGCTGGTCGACGTCGAGGCCTCGGTCAACGAATACCTCTCGCAGCAGGACTGGCGCGTCAACGCCAACGCCAATCAGGGCTATTCGCTGGGCGGGCTGATCCTCAACGTGTCGGGCAAGGTGGTGGCCAACTATTGGCTCAACCACGTCTATCCGCCCGAGCTCGGCGAAGCGCATCGCGACGGCTCGATCCACGTCCACGACCTCGACATGCTGGCGGGCTACTGCGCCGGCTGGTCGCTGCGCACGCTGCTGCACGAGGGCCTCAACGGCGTGCCGGGCAAGGTCGAGGCGGGGCCGCCCAAGCACATGTCCTCTGCGGTCGGCCAGATCGTGAACTTCCTCGGCACCTTGCAGAACGAATGGGCCGGCGCCCAGGCCTTCTCCTCGTTCGACACCTACATGGCGCCCTTCATCCGCACCGACGGCATGAGCTACGAAGCGGTGAAGCAGTGCATCCAGGAACTGATCTACAACCTCAACGTGCCGTCGCGCTGGGGCACCCAGACGCCGTTCACCAACCTCACCTTCGACTGGACCTGCCCGGAGGATCTGCGCGAACAGGTGCCGGTGATCGGCGGCGAGGAAATGCCTTTCACCTACGGCGAGCTGCAGGTCGAGATGGACATGATCAACCGCGCGTATATAGAAGTCATGACCACCGGCGACGCCAAGGGCCGCGTGTTCACCTTCCCCATCCCCACCTACAACATGACGCCGGACTTCCCGTGGGAATCGGAAAACGCCGAGCGCCTGTTCGCGATGACCGCGCGCTACGGCCTGCCCTACTTCCAGAATTTCATCAATTCGGAGATGAAGCCGAACCACATCCGCTCGATGTGCTGCCGCCTGCAGCTCGACCTCAGAGAATTATTGAAGCGCGGCAACGGCCTGTTCGGCTCGGCCGAGCAGACCGGATCGGTCGGCGTGGTGACGGTCAACTGCGCGCGCCTGGGCTACGAATACCAGAGCGACGAGGCCGGCCTGCTGCGCCGCCTCGATGCGCTGCTCGACATGGCGAGGAATGGCCTCGAAATCAAGCGCAAGGAAATCCAGCGTCTGATGGACAACGGCCTCTTCCCCTACACCAAGCGCTATCTCGGCACGCTGCGCAATCACTTCTCGACCATCGGCGTCAACGGCGTCAACGAGATGATCCGCAACTTCACGGGCGACCAGCACGACATCACGACCGAATGGGGCCACGATTTCGCGGTGCGCCTGCTCGACCACATCCGCGGGCGGATTGCAGCCTTCCAGGAAGAGACCGGCCACATGTACAACCTCGAAGCGACGCCGGCCGAGGGCACGACATATCGCTTCGCCAAGGAAGACGCCAAGCGCTACCCGGGCATCCTGCAGGCCGGCACGCCGGATGCGCCCTACTACACCAACTCGTCGCAGCTGCCGGTGGGCTTCACCGACGATGCATTCGAGGCGCTGGAGCGGCAGGACGACCTGCAGCGCAAGTACACCGGCGGCACCGTGCTGCATCTGTACATGTCGGAGCACATCTCGTCGGCGGCAGCCTGCAGGAACCTGGTGCGCCGCGCACTGGAACGCTTCCGCCTGCCCTACATCACCATCACGCCGACTTTTTCGATTTGTCCGAAACACGGCTACCTCGCCGGCGAGCACGAGTTCTGCCCCACGTGCGACGAGGAAGCCCTGTCCCGCAAGCGCGCTGTTGCCGCATAACCCAAGGAGACCGAGATGAACGACATGACCGACCCGACCCAGGCCCCGCTCACGCTGAAAGAAGAGGAGCGCACCCGCTGCGAAGTGTGGACCCGCGTGATGGGCTATCACCGCCCGGTGACGAGCTTCAACAAGGGCAAGAAAAGCGAGCACCGCGAGCGGCGCTTTTTCGTCGAAGGGCGTTGCTCGAATTGACCCTGTGATGCACTTCAACACGTCATTCCGGGCTGCGACCCGGAATCCAGTGATCAGACTGGATGCCGGCGCTTATGCCCTTCAGGTTATTCACCGGCATGACGACGATGTGTTGTTCGCGCACGGTGAAAGACCATGCTGCGCGTCGGCGGCCTGACCCCGCTGTCCACCACCGACTGGCCCGGCATGCTGGCCGCAGTGGTGTTCTGCCAGGGGTGCCCGTGGCGCTGCGGCTATTGCCACAACCCCGGCCTGATTCCCGCGCGCGGCGAGAGCGAAATCCCCTGGGACGACGTGATGGCCTTCCTGCGGCGGCGTCAGGGCCTGCTCGACGGCGTGGTGTTTTCCGGCGGCTAGCCGACGCTGCAGCCCGGGCTGGCGGACGCGATGCGCGAAGTGCGCGCGCTCGGCTTCAGGGTCGGCCTGCACACCGGCGGCGCCTATCCGCGCCGGCTCGCCGAAGTGCTGCCGCTGGTGGACTGGGTGGGACTGGACGCGAAAGCGCCGTTCTCCGAGTACCCGCGCATCACCGGCGTCGCCGGCAGCGGCGTTCCGGCGCTGGCCAGCCTCGAAGCCGTGCTGGCATCGGGCGTCGCCCACGAAATCCGCACCACCGTTCATCCGGCCCTGCTGACCGACGCCGACGTCGCGGGACTGGCAGAGGAGCTGTCGGCACGCGGCGTGAAGCGCTACGTGATCCAGGCATTCCGCAGCCAGGGCTGCGCGGATGCAACGCTGGTCCAGGCCGCAGGACGCGAGCGCCCGCTGGCCAGCCTGGTGGAGGACGTGGCCGGGCTGTTTGAGGATGGGCACTCAACGGCCTCATAGACGGCCTGCGCATTGACGCGCGCAGCCAAACCGGGGCAGGCTTGGGGCTTGTCCATCACGCGCTGACTCCCATGCCTCTCCGTTTGCCCTGCACGCGCTGGCTCGCGCTCTACCTGTTCTCTTCTTCGGTGCTGGCCGCCTCGCCCGACGGCGTGGTGGCGGTTTCGCATCCGGCCGCGGCCGCAGCCGGCGCACGCATGCTGGCAGCGGGCGGCAACGCCATCGATGCCGCCGCCGCGGTGCAGTTCGCGTTAAATGTGGTCGAGCCGCAGTCGTCCGGCATCGGCGGCGGCGGCTTCATGCTGATCCATCTGGCCAAGACCAATGAGACCTTCATCGTCGATTCGCGCGAGCGCGCGCCGGCCCGGGCCCGCGCCGACATGTTTGCGCCCGAGGGGCTGCCGATGGAGTTTCCGCTCGCCTCGACCAGCGGGCTGGCAGTCGGCGTGCCGGGCACGGTACGCGGCGTCGACACCGCGCTGCGCCGCTGGGGCATCAAGAAACTGGCCGACACGCTGGCGCCGGCGATCGAACTCGCCGAGCACGGCTTTCGCGTCAACCGCTTCCTCGCGGCCGACATCGTCAACGACGGCGGCCGCACGCAGCTTCATCCCGAGACAGCCGCGATCTTCCGCCCCGGCGGCGTGCCGCTCGCCGAAGGCGACTGGCTGGTGCAGCCCGACCTCGCCAGGACCTTCAGGCTTCTCGCCGCGAAGGGCCCGGATGCCTTCTATCGCGGCCAGCTCGCGCGCGCGATCGTCGAGGCGCAGCAGCGCTCGCGCAGCGAACTCGGCGCAGCTGGCCAGGGCCGCATGACGCTGGCCGACCTTCAGCACTATCAGGTGGCGATCCGCGAACCGCTGGTCGGCCATTACCGCGGCTGGACGCTGGCCGGCATGCCGCCGCCCTCGTCCGGCGGCTTGACGGTGCTGCAGATGCTGGGCCTGCTGGAGCGCTTTCCGCTCGGCGACGCCACGCAGGGCTATGGCTTCGGCAGCCCGAAGACGCTGCACGTGATGATCGAGGCGATGCGCTTGGCATTCGCCGACCGCGCCGTGTGGATCGGCGACGACGACGCCGTGGCGGTTCCACGCCAGGGACTGCTGCATCCCGACTATCTGGCGACGCGTGCGGCCTTGATCAAAACCGACCGCCGCATGGACACGCCGCAGGCCGGCGACCCCGCGCCCTGGGACAAGACCGCCGGGCAGCCGAAGCCTTCGCGTATCAAGGAGGAAAGCCCCCACACCACCCACTTCTCCATCGTCGACCGCTGGGGCAACGTGGTCAGCTACACCAGCACCATCGAATTCACCTGGGGCTCGGGCATCACCGTGCCGGGCTACGGCTTTTTGCTCAACAACGAGCTGACCGATTTCAACTTCGTGCCCAGCGCCGACGCCGCCGAAGGCAACCCCGGCGCCAACGACGTCGCCCCGGGCAAGCGCCCGCGCTCCAGCATGGCGCCGACCTTGCTGTTCAGGAACGGCAAGCCCGTCGCCGCCTACGGCTCACCCGGCGGCGCCACCATCATCAACTCGGTGCTCAACGTCACCCTCAACCTCATCGACCACGGCATGACGATGCAGCAGGCGATCGATGCGCCGCGCCTGTCGGTCACCCACGCCACGGGCAAGGCCAGCTGCGAAGGGGGACAGACTTTCATGCAGCCGCCTATCAGCACCGCCACGCTGGATGCCTTGCGCAAGCTGGGGCACGCGGGACTGGGCGAAGCAGGGATGGAGGGATGCAGGGAAACGATCGGATCGGTGCAAGGCATCGTCATCGATCCCTCGAACGGCGCGCATCGCGGTGCAGCGGATGCGCGACGCGAAGGAGCAGTCACCAGGCTTCGGGCAGAGACAGCATCAACCGCGACGCGGCACTGAGGTCAGCCTGGCCGCGCAGCCTGCAGCCCAGGCTTCCGGTTGCGGTAGAAATGCTCGAACCCCTCCTTTGGCAGGGGCTCCGAATAAAAGTAACCCTGGAAAATCCTGCAGTCATGGCGCAGAAGAAAATCGAGCTGCTCAGCCGTCTCCACGCCCTCGGCAACGATGTTCAGTTTGAGGATGCTGGCCATGTTCAGAATGGTGACCACCATCGCCCTGTCCCCCTCATTCAGGGCAAGCGCATTGACGAAGGAACGGTCGATCTTGACCTCATCGAGCGGAAGCTTGTTCAGATTGCTCAATGACGAGTAGCCGGTGCCGAAGTCGTCCATCGAAAAGCGGATGCCATAGGCTTTCAGCTGATTCATCACCAGAATCACGCGATTGATGTCCTCGGCAACGATCGATTCGGTGATCTCGAATATCAGCTTGTGGATCAAGTCAGCGCCCAGATAACGCTGCACCAGTTTTTCCACCTGGACCACGAAGGTGTGATGGGTGAACTGCCGCATGCTGATGTTGATCGAGAACTGGTCGAGTTCGATGCCTTCGTCATGCCAGGCACGCAGTGTCTTGAATCCGGTTTCGAGAATATGGTTGCCCAGTTCGATGATCAATCCGGTCTGCTCTGCGATGGGAATGAACTGGGTCGGTGAAATCGGTCCGAGCTCCGGATTGTTCCAGCGCACCAGCGATTCAGCGCCGATGACGCGCCCCTCGCGGTCCAGTTGCGGCTGGTAATGCAGCGTGATTTCCTGGTTGGCCAGGGCGAAGTGGAGCAGGCGCTCGATTTCGAGATGCTTGTCCACCCGGTCGGACATTTCTTCATTGAACATGAAAACGCCGTCGCGACCTTTCGCCTTCACTTCATACATGGCGATGTCCGCTTCCTTGATGAAGCTGTTGGCGTTGATGCTGAGGCCACTGATGATGCTCACGCCGATGCTCGCGCTGATGTACAGGTGATGCTGGTCGATGACGTAGGGCTCCTTCAGCCTGGCAATAAGCTGTTCGGATACCTCCAGCGCATCGCGTTCACAAACTTTCCGCTCAGCGAAGTTTCTGCCGGTAATGATGAATTCATCTCCGCCCAGACGTGCGATCACACAGCCGTCTGGAACGCGTTGTCGAAGGCGCAAGACGACGTTTTGCAGCAATTGGTCGCCGACATCGTGTCCGAGGGAATCGTTGACCGTCTTGAAATGGTCGAGATCGATGAGCAACAGGAAGGAAAACTGGCCGCTCTCGGCCAGCGTATTCATCCGTTTCTGCAAGTGCTCGATGAAGAATTGCCGGTTATGCAGACCGGTGAGCGCGTCGTGCGTGGCCTGATGGGTCGCCTGCATCAGCAGCTGGTGGCTGCTGTTGGCGGCATACAGCAGCACCCAGGTCAGGGTGCAGGCAAAGAGGGCCAGAACATAGCCATACCATTCGCCGATCAGGAAGAAATAGACGATCAGCGGCACCATCAAAATGAAAATGGTGGGCCGGTAAAGCCGGCGGTCGGACGACAGCAGCGAGGAAGCAACCACCGATGCACCGATCTCGGTAAAGATGGCGATGTAGTGAAGCTTGGCGGCATCCTGTCCGACATACACCAGAAAAATGAGCGCCCACAGCAGGAAAAACGTATAGAAGAACCAGGTGCAGTGTCGATACCAGCGATTGCGCCGATAGTCGCTCATGGTGTCGAAATCGAAATCGCGATACAGGTATGTGCCCCAGATCGACCCGGCGATGACCAGCAGATACCAGACGAAGGCCGGGGTGAAGATATCGTTGAGCCAGCCGAGGAAGAGATAGCCCAGACCCGGGAACAGCGAGAGCGTGATGAACACCGGAATCTGGCGGTGCACGAAATCGTAGAAGCGCTTGTCTCTCATGACATGAGATATCGGCTTTTCCGCTCATTTATGAAGCGAACAACGGCAATCCGGCGGCAGTCCGGCCGGGGGCACGCGAAATAAAGCCCGCCCGGCGGCTGGCCTGATATCCGGACAGGAATGTCAGGTTGCCGCCAGCGCCTGCTTGCGGTACTTGTTGAGGTCGCGCACGTTCTCGAAGGTCTGCCCCAGGAGGTTCGACAGGTTGCGCAGGATGCCGCCGACGACGCGGTTTTCCCAGACGTCGTCGAAATGGATCTGCTCGTCGAGCCAGTGTTCCAGCCATTCGGGATCGGGCAGGCGCGACTGGATGGTGTCCCTGGGGAACAGCGCCTCGTTGACGTGCAGGTTGGTGGGGTGCAGTGCCTTGTCGGAGCGCTTGCTGGAGGCCATCAGGAAGCCGATCTTGGCGAAGGCGGCGGCGACGCCCTGCCCGCCCTGCTTCAGCGCGCGCTTCATGTATTGCAGATAGGCGCCGCCGTGGCGGCCCTCGTCGCGCGAGATGGTTTCGTAGATGTGCTTGATCACCGGTTCGGTGTGCCATTCGGACGCGCACTTGTACCACTGGGTGAGGCGCACTTCGCCGCAGAAATGCAGCATCAGGGTTTCCATCGGCGGCGCCGGGTCGAACGGAAAGCGGATCGCGTGCAGTTCTTCCTCCGTCGGCGCCAATTCGGGCTTGAAGCGGCGCAGGTATTCCATCAGCACCAGCGCGTGCTTCTGTTCCTCGTAGAACCAGATCGACATGAAGGCGGAAAAGTCGCTGTCGTGCACGAAGTCGCGCAGGAACATCTCAGTGGCCGGCAGCGCTGCCCACTCGGTGATGGCGTTCATCTTGATGGTAAGCGCCTGTTCGTCGGTGAGCCTGCTGGCGTCGAACTGGTCCCACGGAATGTCGGTTTCCATGTTCCAGCGGGCGCGCTCGAGGGACTTGAATAGGTCGATGTAAAGCATGTGGGTGGGGCGGGGGCGCTCTGAAACGTTTCCCCATCTGTCATGGTTGACGAAGCGGACGTTATTTTAGTGTCAATTCACCGTTTTTCCGCCCGGTTCGCTGCGCCAGCGCGCCAGGCAGTCGAACAGGTCCTGGAATTCGGGCACCAGGCATACGCCGTCGATCGCCTTGCGGATGGGCTTGACGCCATAGCCGCCCGCCCACAGTTGAGTGTCTGCCGGTAGCCTCTGCCGCAGGTCGCGTAGGCCTTGCGCGGCAAGCGCCGGCGAATAGGCGGTGCTGAATGACAGGCACACCGCGTCGACCGCCTTGATCTGCGCGGCCCGCACGATTTCGTCGATCGGCGTTTGCGGCCCCAGCAGCACCGGGTAGGCATCCTCCACCACCAGCAGGGCTTCCACCATCAGGAGGCCCAGCGTGTGTTCCTCGCCCGAAAGCGTAGTAAGCAGCACGCGCGGATGGCCGGTCTGCGGGGCCATGTTGGCGAGCGTGGTGCGAAACAGCTTTTCCAGATGCTGCGAAAACAGGTGCTCCTCGAAAATGCCGAGTTCGTTGCGCGACCAGGCTTCGCCGACGCGGGCGATCAGCGGCGCAACGATGTCCTGGACAAAACGGGCCATGCCGCGCTTCGCCATCTCGCGATAGAAGGCCTGCTGCAGCGCTTCGCTGTCATGCGTCTTGACCAGGTTCAGCCAGGCGTCGAGCTGCAGGTCGTCAGGCGAGGCCCATGCGGTGCTGCGTGCTTCATCGAGCGCCAGCAGCGCCGCCTCATCCAGCGTCATCAGTTTGCCGGGGCGGTGTCCGCGGTCCATCAGGCGCTTGATTTGCGCGAGCCGGCGAACCTGCGCCGACGCGTACACGCGCTCCCCGTTGGCATCGCGCTCGGGCGTCGGAAAGCCGTAGCGGCGCTCCCACACGCGCAGCGTGTCCTTGGATAAGCCGGTTTCACGCTCGACTGAGGCAATAGGCATTCCCGGCGTTGTATTCATGGTATGGCTCGTCATTATTGTCTTGGACAAATAGTTGACAACGGCAAAATGTTAGCCTAATTTAAGCACATGTTCATCATTTGACCAAGACAAATGGCCACCACATCCCAATCCGTGTTCGCCGCCGCTGGCTTTGCTGCCTTGCTCGGACTACCCACGTCCCCTGTGGCGGCCAAACCCCGGCCTGTGGCGGCGTGTGCCCCTGCCACGACAGCGTCTGTGCCGGCCGACTACTTTCTCTATCACGCGCTGGTCGCACCCAACCCGGTATTGCCCTCCAGGCAGGCCGGCACGCGAAGCCTCCACGCATCCTGCACGCCGCACAAGGTGATCCGCACATGAAAACCGCCCTCCTCCTGTCCACGCTGATGCTGGCTGCCACCGCCCAGGCTGCGCCCGCATGCCCGTCCCTGCTCAATCACACGCTCAAGGACATCGACGGCTCGATGCAGTCCCTGTGCGCCTACGCCGGCAAGGTGGTGCTGGTGGTCAACACTGCCAGCCAGTGTGGCTACACCGGCCAGTACAAGGGCCTGCAGGCGCTGCATGAGAAGTACGGCAAGCAGGGTCTGGTGGTGCTGGGCTTCCCGGCCAACGACTTCGGCGGCCAGGAGCCGGGCAGCAACGCCACCATCAAGGACTTCTGCGAGAGCCATTACCAGGTCGACTTCCCGCTGTTTTCCAAGGTCGGCGTCACTGCCGCCAACGCCAACCCGCTGCACGAAGGCCTGGCCAAGGCCACCGGCGAGCGGCCGCGCTGGAACTTCCACAAGTACCTGATCGACCGCAGCGGCACGCGCGCGCTGTCCTTCGCCAGCCGGGTCGACCCCGAATCGAAGGAAATCGTGCAGGCCCTCGAATCCATGCTCAATGCTTCCCCCACCCTGACCAAGGCGGGCCAATAACATGCGCATCGCTGTCGTCGGATCGGGCATAGCAGGCCTGTCGGCCGCCTGGCTCTTGAGCCGCCGCCATGAGGTCACGCTATACGAGTCGGACACTCGCCTGGGCGGCCACGCGAATACGGTGGACGTGTCGCTCGACGGCCAGACATTCCCGGTCGATACCGGCTTCCTGGTGTTCAACCACCGCACCTATCCCGAGCTCACCCGGCTGTTCGACACGCTGGGGGTCGAGACCGTCGCCAGCGACATGTCGTTCAGCGTGAAGCTCGACGAACCCGACCTCGAATGGGCCGGAACCCACCTCGGCACCGTGTTCGGCCAGCGCAGGAATCTGGCGCGGCCAGCGTTCTGGTCCATGCTGCGTGACATCCTGCGCTTCAACCGCGAGGCGGTGCGCGAACCTGCGCTCGCCAGCAGCATGGCGCTGGGCGACTACCTCAAGGCACGCGGCTACGGCACGCCATTCATCGAGTGGTATCTGCTGCCGATGGCCGCCGCGATCTGGTCGTGCCCGGCGTCGCAGATGCTGGAGTTCCCCCTGGCGTCGTTCGTCACCTTCTGCCACAACCATGGCCTGCTGCAGGTGGTCGACCGCCCGCAGTGGCGCACGGTCAAGGGCGGCAGCCGCGAATACGTGAAACGACTGGCCGCCGCCATCGGCGAGATTCATCTCGGCCAGCCGGTCGAATCGCTGCGCCCGCGCGGGGGAAAAATCGAACTTGCCAGCGGCAGCCTGTCGGGCGTGTACGACCAGGTCGTGCTGGCTTGCCATAGCGACCAGTCCGAGACCATCCTCGGCGCACACTACCCGTCGCGGGCGCGGCTGCTGCAGCAGATGCCGTATCAGTCCAACCGCGCGGTGCTGCACAGCGATGCAAGCATGCTGCCGCGCCGCCAGAGCCTGTGGTCGGCGTGGAACTACCAGTCGGGGCACGGCGGGCTCAGCGATCGCCCGGTGGCGGTGCATTACCTGATCAACCGCTTGCAGCCGCTGCCGACCGACACGCCGGTGATCGTCTCGCTCAATCCGCTGCAGCCGCCCGATCCGTCCAGGGTGCATGGAGAATTCCGCTACAGCCATCCGGTATTTACCCGCCATGCGGCCGCCGTCCAGCGCCAGATCAATGCCAGAAATGGACGCGACGGCATCTGGCTGGCGGGCGCCTGGCTCGGCTACGGCTTCCACGAGGACGGCCTGGCCTCGGCACTGCGGGTGGCGCGTCAGCTGAATGCCGTCGCACCATGGAAGGCGCTCGCCGATGCGGCCTGAACCCGCCGTCTCTGCGCAGATCGGCTTCGGCCGCGTGATGCACGCGCGGCTGCACCCGGCGTTGCACCGCTTCGATTACCCGGTGTATTTCGTTCGCCTGCCGATGCACGATCTGGCGCGCGCCGAATCGCGCTGGTTTTCGCTCAACCGCTTCAACCTGCTGAGTTTTCACGAAGCCGATCACGGCGACGGCGGCAACTGCCTGGACTGGGTGCAGGATCTGCTGGCCCAGCACGGCCTGGTCGCTGACGGCGACATCTGGCTGACGACGTTTCCGCGCGTGTTCGGCTACGCCTTCAAGCCGGTCAGCTTCTGGCATTGCCATCGTGCCGACGGCCGCCTGCTCGCGGTGCTGGCCGAGGTCAACAACACCTTCGGCGAACGCCATGTCTACCTGCTGCGCACCAACGATCCCAATGCCACCCTCCATGCGGACAAGGTGTTCCATGTCTCGCCGTTCTTTCCGGTGCGCGGGCGTTACACCTTCGGCTTTCAAGCCACTCAGGATTTTTTTCGCGCCCGCATCGATTACGACGACGGCAGCGGCGAGGCCTTGCGCACCGCCTGGTGGGGCCATCTTGAACCGCTCACCGCACGAGCCTGCCTGCGTGCGTTTTTCGCCTATCCCCTGATGACCTGGGGCGTGATCGTGCGCATCCATCTCCACGCACTGCGCCTGTTCGCCAAGCGCGTGCCCTTCTTCCGCAAACCCCCTACGCCACTCAACGAGGTGACTGAATGAACACTGCGAGCCTCAGCACCACCCTGCTGCGCAACAACACCCCATGGTATGCCCGCCAGGTGATCCACCTGCTGCAGGAAATCGAGCACGGCTGCCTGCACCTGGAACTGCCCAACGGCAT
Source organism: Thiobacillus sp. (assembly GCA_019459705.1). Classification (GTDB taxonomy): domain Bacteria; phylum Pseudomonadota; class Gammaproteobacteria; order Burkholderiales; family Thiobacillaceae; genus Thiobacillus. The sequence continues at coordinate 27,307 of JAIBFE010000259.1, forward strand.
GGAACTCACGGTCGGCCACGGCACGCCGGATGCCCACCTCACGTTCAACACCTGGAGCGCGTTTCGCGACGTGCTGGCCAAGGGCGACATCGGCTTTGCCGAAGGCTATATCGCCGGCGCCTGGCACACCGCCGACCTGACCGGCGTGCTGACCTTGCTGGCCAACAACCGCGGTGCGCTCGACCAGGCCATCTACGGCCGCTGGTGGGGACGGCTGTATAGCCGCCTGCGCCACCTGATGAATGCCAACACGCCCGAAGGTTCGCGTCGCAACATCGCCAGCCACTACGACCTCGGCAACGATTTCTACGCGCTGTGGCTCGACCCCACGATGACCTATTCGAGCGCACGCTTCGACGGCGACACCACGCTGTCGCTGCAGGATGCGCAAACCCGCAAGTATCAGCGCATGCTCGGCCTGCTCGAACTGCCTGCCGGCCAGTCGCTGCTGGAAATCGGCTGCGGCTGGGGCGGCTTTGCCGAGCACGCCGCGCGCACCGCGCAGCATCAGGTGCGCGGCATCACCCTGTCGCGCGAACAACTCGACTACGCCCGCGCCCGCATCCGCCAGTCGAAGCTGCAGGACCTCTGTCGCTTCGATCTTCAGGACTACCGCGAGGAAGCGCGGCAGTACGATGGCATCGTCTCGATCGAGATGTTCGAGGCAGTGGGTGAAGCCTACTGGCCGGCCTACTTCGACACCCTGAAGCGCAGCCTCAAGGCCGGCGGCCGCGCGGTGGTGCAGACCATCCTCATCGACGACGCGCTGTTCGATCGCTATCGCACTGGCTCCGACTTCATCCAGCAGTATGTCTTCCCCGGCGGCATGCTGCCGTCCAGCCGCCGCTTCAGCGAGGAGGCGGCACGCGCCGGCCTCGCCGTCACGGCCGAGGAGCATTTCGGCCTCGACTATGCCGAAACCCTCAAGCGCTGGCGGCTCGCCTTCCACGCTGAGGCCGAGGCGGTGCGCAGGATCGGCTTCGACGAGCGTTTCATGCGCATCTGGCACTTCTATCTGGCGTATTGCGAGGCCGGTTTCCGCGCCGGTTCGATCAATGTGGCGCAGTTCCGCCTTGAACATGCGGCTTGAGCGCTGCCTCGCCGCGGCTTGCCTGTGGTCGGCGCTGACGGCGCACGCCAGCCCGCTGCCGCACCTCACGGATTACGCAGCGGTCGGCAGCGGCACGCTCCGCGTTTTCGGCCTGCGCATCTACGACGCCACCCTGTGGTCGCCAAGGGGCGGCTGGGCACCCGGTCAGCCGTTCGCGCTGGAATTGCGTTATGCGCGCAGCTTCGATGGCGCCGCGATCGCGCGCCGCTCGGTTGAGGAGATGCGCGCCCAGCGCCCCTATCCCGCCGCCACGCTGGCACGCTGGGAGGCGCAGATGCGCGGCCTGTTCCCGGACGTGCAGGCCGGCGACCGCCTCACCGGCGTGCGCATCCCCGGCGAAGGCGCTGCGTTCTACAGCGGCACGCGCAAGCTCGGCCAGATCGACGACGAGGCCTTTGCCGATGCCTTCTTCGGTATCTGGCTTGCGCCGACCACCCGCGCGCCCGACCTGCGCGCGCGCCTGCTGAAGTCGCCATGACGCCGTTGCCGCGCGCGACGTTGTTCGCCTACGGCGGTCTCGGCCTGCCGCTGGCGTTTGCCGCGCTGCCGCTCTATGTCCATCTCGCGCCGTTCTATAGCGGCGTCCTGTCGCTCACCGCGCTGGGCGTCATCCTGCTCATGCTGCGTTTTCTCGACGCCGCGATCGATCCCCTGCTCGGCGCGCTGTTCGACCGTTTTCCCCATCCGCGCACTCTGGTGGCGCTCTCCCTTCCGTTGCTGGGGCTGGGCTGGATGGGGGTTTTTACGCTGCCGGAGACGCTGCCCGTTGCGCCCTGGCTGATCGCGATGCTGGCGCTGACCACGGTCGGCTACAGCCTCGCCACGGTGGTCCACACCACCTGGGGCGCGCGCCTGTCGAGCGTGCCGCACGAGCGCACCCGGCTGTTCGCCGCACGCGAGGGATTCGGGCTGGTCGGTGTCGTGCTGGCCGCGGCGCTGCCGCTGATGTTGGCGGCGACGCTCGCCGACGGTCTGGCGCGGATGGGCTGGATCTTCCTGGCACTGCTCGCGGGATTTGCCGCGATCACGCTGGTCGCCACCCCCGCGATGCGACATGGTCCGCACGCGCCCGGCTTGCGGCAGCTGCTGCGCCCGCTCGCCAATCCGGCATTCGCGCGCTTCGCCCCCGGCTATCTGCTGAACGGCGTCGCCGCCTCGCTGCCGGCGACGCTGGTCATTTTCTTCATCGACGACGTGCTGCAACTCGCTGCCTACAGCGGGCTGTTTCTCGCCATCTATTTCCTGAGCGGCGCGCTCGGCCTGCCGCTGTGGGTGCGGTTGGCCAAACGCATCGGCACGCTCGACGCCTGGCTGGTGTCAATGGGGATCGCGATCGCCGCCTTCGTCGGCGCGTTCTGGCTGGAAGCGGGACACCTTGCCGGCTACGCGCTGGTGTGCGCGGCGTCCGGCCTCGCGCTCGGCGCCGATCTCGCGCTGCCGCCCGCGCTGGTCGCCGACATGATCGACGCCGACCCCGCCCCGCAGCCCGGCGCCTATTACGGGCTGATGAGCTTTTTCGCCAAGCTCACGCTGGCGCTCGCCGCCGGCCTCGCGCTGCCGCTGCTTGCCGCATGGGGCTACGTGCCCGGCGGCACGGGCAACCTGTTCGCGCTATCGGCCACCTATGCCCTGCTGCCCTGCGTCATGAAGCTCGGCGCGCTGGCCTGGTTCTGGCGGCTGCGCCGCATTCCCCACTCCGGAGTCGTCCCATGCTGAAAAAACCGCTCGCCATCCTCTGTACCGTGCTCGGCCTGACCGGCTGCGCCGGCGTGTCGCCCGAGGTCTACCGCGACCAGACACCCGTGCTCGACATCGCCACCTACTTCAACGGCCCGCTCACCGCCTGGGGCTATTTCGCCGACCGCTCGGGCGAGGTGAAGCGACGCTTCACCGTGAACATGACCGGCACCTGGCAGGGCAACGAAGGGGTACTCACCGAAAACTTCACGTGGTCCGACGGCAGCACAAGCCAGCGCATCTGGCGCATCACCAAGATCGACGCACACCGTTATGTCGGCCGCGCCGACGACGTGAAAGGCGAAGCGGGTGGCGTCGCCTACGGCAACGCACTGCAGTGGAAATACACCCTGCTGCTGCCGGTCGACGGCAAGACCTACGAGGTCCAGTTCGACGACTGGATGTATTTGATTAACGACGCGGTGATGCTGAACAAGTCGGAGATGCGCAAGTTCGGCTTCAAGCTGGGCGAAGTCGTGATCGCGTTCAGGAAGGGGCCATGAGCCTGAATCCCAAGCTGACCGACTGGCACGGACAGCGCGTGTGGCTGATCGGCGCCAGTTCCGGGATCGGCGAAGCCACAGCGAAATTGCTGATGCAGCGCGGCGCGCGGGTGGCGCTCACCAGCCGCAATCGCGATGCGCTCACGGCGCTCGCCGGCGGCAACGCACAGGTTGCAGTGGCCGACGTCACCGACCGCGCCAGCCTCAGGGGCGCATTCGACGAAGTCCGCGCCGCCCTCGGTGAAATCGACGTGGCGATCATCAACGCCGGCACCCACCACCCGGTGCGCGCCTGGGAACTCGATGCCCAGGCGGCCGAAAAGCTGGTGCAGGTCAATCTGGTCGGCGCGATCAATGCCGCTGCGCTGCTGGCGCCCTGCTTCGCACGGCGTGGCGGCGGAAGGATCGCCATCACCGCCAGCGTGGCCGGCTACGGCGGCCTGCCGAGCGGGCTGGTGTACGGCGCCACCAAGGCCGCCCTGATCAACTTCGCCGAGACGCTTTATCTCGACCTTGCGCCCAGGGGGGTCGCCGTACACCTCATCAATCCCGGCTTCGTCAAAACGCCGCTCACCAATCTGAACGACTTCAGGATGCCGGCGCTGATCGAAGCGGACGAAGCGGCGCGCGAGATTCTTGCCGGCATCGAGCGCGGTGAATTCGAGATTCATTTTCCCAAGCGCTTCACCCGCGCCTTGAAGTGGCTGAACCTGCTGCCGTATCGTGCCTACTTTCCCCTCGTCCACCGCATCACCGGCTTATGAACGCCCTCGACGCCCTGTGCGACTACTTCGAACGGCTTGACGCCGGCAACCTGGCCGAACTCGATGCGCATTACGCACGGGATGCCTGGTTCAAGGACCCCTTCCACGAGGTGAGCGGCGTCGAGGCCATCCGCACCATCCTCAAGCACACCTTCGCCAAGCTGCCGGGCGCGCGCTTTCGCGTCACCCGGCGCTTCCCCGGCGCCAGCCAGGACGCGGTCATCCTGTGGGAAATGGATTTCGTCATGCCCGTCACGCGCCAGCCCACCACCATCCGCGGCGCCACCCACCTTGAATTCGATGTTGGAGGCAGGGTGACCCGCCACCGCGACTACTGGGACGCTGCCGAGGAACTCTATGCACGCCTGCCGGTGCTGAAATGGCTGATGCGCGGGCTCGCGCGACAGGCTGCTGCGCCGCTGTGAGCGCCGTATTCTCTGGACAGGGGTAGTGGCATAATCAAAACTCCTTACACGGAGGAGTCCAATAACGATGAATGCCGAACACACCCCCATCGACTCGCCCAATACGTTTACCCTGAGCGAGGGCGAGTTGATCGCCCTGCAGGCCGAGGCTGCCCGGGCAGCAGGCTTGCAGGATGTCCGTTTTCGCGATCGTTTGCACGATGGCTCCGATGCGCCCGAGCTTGCCGTCATTCCGGCGGGGACGTTCGAATACGGCGCAGCGCCTGAGGAATCGGCGCCGGACCAGGACCGCCCACGCCGCTCTGCACTGATCGAACGCAGCTTTGCGATCGGGGTGAACCCGGTCACCACCGAGGAATTCGAGGCCTTTGCCCGCGCGACCGGCTGGAAGCCGCGCGAGGAACTGCTGTGGCTGTCGGGCCACATGCCGGTGATCGACGTGCGGCAGACCGATGCGCTCGACTACTGCGCCTGGCTGTCGCGCGAGACGGGCCAGCGCTATCGTCTTCCCACCGAACTGGAATGGGAATATGCCTGCCGCGCCGGCGCTGCCACGACCTACCCGCACGGCGACAGCATCGGCCCGGACCATGCGGTCTACAACGTAGACAAGGACCTGAGCCACCCCAAAACCCCGCGTTCGCTGGCAAGCCGGCTTTCGCGCTGCGGCGCCAAGGAAGTCGGCGGGCTGCGCCCCAATCGCTGGGGTCTGTGCGACATGCCGGGCAATGTGTGGGAATTCACCACCAGCCCCTGGACGCTCGATCACGCCAGCCTGCCCGAGCGCCCCCAGCCCGGCAATCCGCAGGCTGTCGTCACCAAGGGCGGCTCCTGGTTCGACGGCCCCGAATGCTGCCGTCCCGCTTCCCGCTGCCGTCGGCTGGAAAACGAGCTGGACATCAACCTGGGATTTCGCGTCGTACGCGAGGTTTAAAACTGCAGGCACGCGCGATAAGGCACGACAAGCAGGCGGGCTGCAGAACTGCAGCCCCGATTCTTTCGATGCAACAATCAAGATTGCAGGTTAACTGTACGTCAATAGCAGGTTAGGAACATAACCATGTCTGACCTGTCTGCCGAAACCGATACCTTGATCGCCGAGCTCGATACGGCTGTCGAGGCGCATATGAACTGGACCCGACGGATTCTCCGTTGCGCCATCCTGCGCTCGACGCCCGGCGAGGATGTGCTCGATCCCATGGCGCACACCCTGTGCCGTTTCGGCGCCTGGTTCATGGAAAACCGGTGCCATTTCGAGGCGCTGGATGCGGCCGCCGCCCACCGCGTTGAAACGGTACACCAGACCATGCATGACACCATACGCTCGCTGTGCGTCCGCGTCATGGCCGGCGCAGCCGGGCATCCCGGTGACCTGGACCGTTTTGAGCAGTCGCAATCCGAACTGATCAGCCTGCTGGCCAGCTTCAAGACGCTGATCCTGTCGAAGGCAGTGCGCCGCGACCCGCTGACCGACCTGCCCCTGCGCTACAACATCGATAGCGATTTCGGGCTGTATCAGAAGGAGGCCCGGCGCAATCGCACCCTGCTGTATGTGGGGATGATCGACGTCGACCATTTCAAACCGATCAACGACACATACGGCCATCTTGCGGGCGACAAGGTACTGCGCCAGCTTGCTGAAACCCTGAAGCGCACGCTGCGCAGCGACGAACCCCTGTATCGCTATGGCGGGGAGGAATTTCTCTGGCTGCTGAAGTGCAAGTCCCCGGAGGAAGCCAGGCAGTCAGCGCGCCGTGTGCTCGCGACTGTCGGCACGACCCCCGTTCCGATCGATGACGAAGAGACGCTGAGAATAACCATCACGCTGGGCCTCGCCCAGGTCGGCGAACTGGAAGATCTGTCGAGCGCCATCAAGCGGGCCGATCAGGCGCTATACGAAGGCAAGAATCTCGGACGCAATCGCTACGTCTTCGCCGCAACCTGACGACCCCTACAACGCCAGCTCTTCCTTCGACTGCAGGATGGCCTGCGCCAGTCGCGTGCCACTTTCCCATGCGCGTTCGACGCCCACCCCGGCAATGCCGTCGCCGATCAGGGCAACCCGGTTTTCGCGATCGCCCACCCAGAAGCCTTCTGCCGAGGTTTCCGGTCGCGCATAACGCCACAGGTGCGAGGCCTCGATCTCGACCGGCCACGGCAGTCCCAGCAGGCCCATCAGCGCCGAGGCTGCGCGGTTGCTGGCTTCCATCTCGGAGGCTTCGAGATAGGTTTCGGCGAATTCGTGACTGCTGTGTACCGCCCACAGTCCGGGGCCGCCGGAGGTCTGGCGCGCCGCCAGATTCAGCAGATGGTCGTCGAACTTGATGACGTCCGCTGCGGGCCCCCCCTCCCAGCGCATCAGGAAGGACCAGATCGGGCGATAGCGCACCTCGCCCAGGCGCTCGCGCAGCAGGGGCAGTGCATCGAGCAGGGGAATGGCCTGCGGCGTGGGCACGCTGCAGATCACGCAGTCGTAGTCACCGCGAACCTCGCCGTTTTCCAGGACAAGGGTGCGCGGCTGCAGGGCGACGACCCGCGACCCGGTATGCAGATGCGCATTACCGAGCAGGTGTCGAACCAGCTGCGACGGCTCGATGGTGGGACGGTAATGATTCTGCATCTGCGCCTGCGCCCACGAGAGGTTTGCACGCCCCTGCCAGACGTTGCCGCGCACCGGGGCCACCCAGCCCTGGCGCACCCAGTCGCGCAGCTGGCTGCGGAAGGGTTCGCGCTTGGCCGAAATGAACGGGGTGCCAAGCGTGGCCCAGCCCTGTTCCAGGCGCCTGGTCGACAGGCGACCCCCTGCCCCGCGCGCCTTGTCGAACACATCCACTTCCCAGCCCGCTGCGGCCAGTGTGCCTGCGCAACTGGCGCCGGCGATGCCTGCCCCTACTATGCCTGCCTTCATTTTTGCCATTCCTGTCTACTCGAGTACGTGCCCATGAGGTGACGCGGATACCCTGCACGGCATCACCCGACCCCAAGCCGAACTCTATCAGTAAATTCTTAAGTTCCAATACAACAACCCTGCGCCGCCTGATGACGTTGGCTCAGCTCAGGTCCTTCTGCATGGCCACGTGCGGAATGCCGGCTTCTTCATATTCCGCGCCCACGGTGATGAAGCCGGCACGTGCGTAAAAACCGGCTGCATGCGTCTGGGCGCTGAGCTGCAGCATCGCATGGCCGCGCATCCGTGCCGTCGCCACAGCCGTTTCCAGCAAGGCACGGCCAATGCCGAGCCCGCGCCAGGGCGACAGCACAGCCATGCGGCCGAGGTGGCCGTCAGGCAGCAGGCGGGCACAGCCGATGGACGTCGCATCGTCCGCAATCGCAAGGAAATGGACCGAGGCGGCGTCGTGCTCGTCCCATTCCAGGTCCTCGGGTACGCCCTGCTCGTCGATGAACACGGTGCGGCGGATCGCGGCAAGGCGGCCTGCATCGTGCACCCAGTCGGTTTCAATGATCGTGAACGCTGTCATTATTCACACGTGTGCAAAGCGCCGCGCGGCGCGGTGACCGCGTGGCGCCTGCACCCCGCGCAAGGCCCACAGGCCGGCGACGAAATAGCTGCCGGTGATGAGCAAGGACTGGCGATGGTCGCCGTGGGTAATCCAGCTTGCCGCACCATAGGTCAGCGGTCCGAGGATGGATGCGAGCTTCACCGCCAATCCCCACAGACCGAAGAATTCGGCCTGCTGCGCCGGCGGCGCCAACAACCCGACCATGGCGCGTCCCGCTGATTGCGACGCGCCCATGCACAGTCCGGCCAGGTTGGCGGCGACCCAGAACATGCGCTCGTCGGGCGCGGCCCAGGCCAGCAGCACCATCGCGATCCAGCCGACGAGCGTCAGCGCGATCGACCGCACGTGGCCGATGCGGTCCTGCACATGGCCGAACGCGAATGCGCCGAGCGCAGCCGTGATGTTTACCACCAGCACCAGCTGAATGGTCTGCTGCGTGTCGAACCGGAACACCTGGCTGGCATAGATCGCCGCGAGCGTGATGACGGCCTGGATGCCGGCCTGATACAGCACGGTGCAGATGAGGAAGCGCCGGAGGTCGGGCAGACGTTCGAGATGGCCGAGGGTGTGGCGCACCTGCGCCCAGGCACTGCGCGCTGTGCGCTCAGGCTGCGGGGTGGCACGCTCGCGCAGCATCAGTAGCGTGGGCATGCTCGCCAGCAGGAAGATCGCCGCGGTGATCAGCATGGTCACCGGCACGAAGTTGGCGGCGCCCTGCCCGTGTGCCTGCGCCTGGCTGATGTACGCCAGGCTGGCACCGAGCGACACCAGGCCACCGACGTAGCCGAGCGACCAGCCCCAGCCGGAGACGCGGCCGAGCGCGCGCGGACGCGCGAGTTCAGGCAGAAAGGCGGCAATCAGGTTTTCGCCGGTGCCGAAAAAATAGTTGGAGAGAATCAGCGCCGCGATCGCCAGCACCAGCGCGCCCGGCGCCGCGAAATACAGCGCCGCGGTGAAGCCGACACAACCCAGCGTGGTCAGCCACAGCAGGCGTTTCTTGCTGGCGTGGGCGTCGGCCCAGGCGCCGACCAGCGGCGCGGCCAGCATCACCAGCGCGTAGGACACCGAGAGCGCAAGCGTCCAGGCGAAGGTCGCCCACGCCGCGTTGCCGGCGACGACCGCGACGAAGTACGCACTGAATACCGCAGTGATGACGACCGTGGTGTAGCCCGAATTGGCGAAGTCGTACATTGCCCATGCCCCGACTTCGCACCGGCGCACACCGGGTTGCAGCAGCCTCGCCATCAGGTGGTCTCGTCCTCGGCCTGCTGCTGCAGCGCCCACATGTGGGCATACACGCCGTTCTGCGCCAGCAGGTCGGGGTGGCGTCCGCGCTCGACGATGCGACCGCCTTCCATCACCAGGATTTCGTCGGCCTCGACCACGGTGGACAGGCGATGCGCGATGATGAGGCTGGTGCGGCTGCGGGCGATTTCCAGCAGCTCGGCCTGGATGGCCTTTTCGGTCTTGGTGTCGAGTGCCGAGGTGGCCTCGTCGAGAATGAGGATGGCCGGGTTCTTCAGCAGCGTGCGCGCGATCGCCACGCGCTGTTTTTCGCCGCCCGACAGTTTCAACCCGCGTTCGCCCACCACCGTATCCCAGCCCTGCGGCAGGCTTTCGATGAAGTGCAGGATGTGCGCAGCGCGTGCAGCCTCGATCACTTCGTCGCGGCTGGCCTCAGGGCGGCCATAGGCGATGTTGTAGTAGATGCTGTCGTTGAACAGCACGGTGTCCTGCGGCACCACGCCGATTGCGGCGCGCAGGGAATCCTGGGTGACGTGGCGGATGTCCTGACCGTCGATGGCGATGCTGCCTGCACCGACATCGTAGAAGCGGAACAGCAGGCGGGCGAGCGTCGACTTGCCGGCGCCGCTTGAGCCCACCGCCGCCACCGTCTTGCCGGCGGGGATGGTAAAGCTGACGTCGTGCAGAATGGGGCGATCGGCGTTGTAGGCGAAGCTGACATGATCGAACCTCACCGCGCCGGCCATGACGTCAAGCTCGCGCGCGTCGGGCTTGTCCTCGACCTCGCGCGGCCGCTGCATCAGCGCGAACATGCGCTCGACGTCGGTGATCGACTCCTTGATCTGGCGGTACATCACGCCGAGAAAGCTGAGCGGCTGGAACATCTGCAGCAGGAAGGCGTTGACCATCACCAGGTCGCCCAGCGTCAGCGTGCCCTCGACCACGCCGGCGGCGGCGCGCAGCACCATCAGCGTCACGCCGATGGCGATGACGCCGGCCTGCGCGGCGTTCAGCATGCCCAGCGAGCGCTGCGACTTCAGCGCCATCTCTTCCCACTCGATCAGGCTCGTGTCGTAGCGCCTGGCCTCGTATTTCTCGTTGCCGAAATACTTCACCGTCTCGTAGTTCAGCAGGCTGTCGATGGCGCGCCCGTAGGCCTCGGAATCGAGCGTGTTGGCGCGCCGCACGAACTGGGTGCGCCATTCGGTGATGGTGACGGTGAAGCCGATGTAGGCGGCGAGCGTGACCAGCGTCAGCACGCCGAACACCCAGTCGAGCTTGACGAACAGGATGCCGGCGACCATCAGGATTTCCAGCACCGTGGGCGTGATGCGGAACAGCAGGTAGCCGACCAGGCTGGACAGCGCCTTGGAGCCGCGCTCGATGTCGCGGGTGATGCCGCCGGTCTGGCGCTCGAGGTGGAAGCGCAGCGACAGCGCGTGCAGATGCTTGAACACCGCCATGCTGATGCGGCGCATCGCGCGCTGCGTGACCTTGGCGAAGATCACGTCACGCAGGTCGGCAAAAGTGGTGCTGGCGAAGCGCAGCACGCCATAGGTGAGGATCAGCGCCAGCGGCAGCACCAGTTCGGGGCGCGGCTGGTCGAGTGCGTCGAAGATTTCCTTCAGCACCAGCGGCACCGCCACCGATGCCAGCTTGGCACCGACCAGCAGCGCCAGCGCCAGCAGCACGCGGCCACGGAATTCCCACAGATAGGGAAACAGACGGCCCAGGGAGCGCAGGCTGGCTTCGCCAGGCGGCGGGGGCGCAGCATGGGAATGAACGGCTGGATGCATTAGCTTGGGGTGGCCATCAGGTCAGGTAGAATCTCGTCTTTGTTTTTCCCGATTTTACGTCCATGCGCGGCCGATGCCGACGCGGACGACTTATTTAATGAAGCTCTACGGCATTCCCAACTGCACCACCGTCAAGAAAACGCGCGCCTGGCTCGCCGATCACGGCCACGACGTGCCCTTCCACGACTTCAAGAAACAGGGCGTTGACACAGCGTGGCTGAAGCAGGTCTGCAAGCAAACCGGCTGGCAGGCACTGCTCAACACGCGCGGCACCACCTGGCGCAAGCTGACGGACGCGGAAAAATCTGCGGTCAACGACGAAGGCAGCGCGATTGCCCTGATGCTGGCCCAGCCCAGCGTGATCAAGCGACCCGTGCTGGATCACGACGGGAAATATCATCTGGGTTTCGCCGAAGACCAGTACCAAACCCTATTTGGAGCATGACCCTGCATGGCCAATGAAACTCTCGAGGATCTTGTCCTCGCCAATGAGACCCTGGCGCTTGCTGTCGAACTGCTCAAGCGCAAGTCGCTGACCCCCGACGACGCCGGCTGCCACGATGTCATCGCCGCGCGTCTGCAGAAGCTCGGTTTCCACATCGAGCGCCACTGCCACAACGGCGTCGACAACCTGTGGGCACGCAAGGGCACGGCTTCCCCGGTGGTCTGCTTCGCCGGCCACACCGACGTCGTGCCCACCGGCCCGCTGGATCAATGGCTGTCCGATCCCTTCGAGCCGACAGTGCGCAACGGCCAGCTCTACGCGCGCGGTGCCGCCGACATGAAAACCTCGGACGCTGCCTTCGTCACCGCCACCGAACGCTTCGTCGCCGCACACCCCGACCATACAGGATCGATCGCCTTTCTTCTCACCTCGGATGAGGAAGGCCCCGCCACCGACGGCACGGTGAAAGTCGTCGAGTTGCTGAAGGCGCGCGGTGAATTGCTCGACTACTGCATCGTCGGCGAACCCACCAGCGCCGCCGAATTCGGCGATACCATCAAGAACGGCCGCCGCGGTTCGCTGTCCGGCACGCTGCGGGTGAAGGGCGTGCAGGGGCACATCGCCTATCCGCATCTGGCGAAGAATCCGATCCATCTGGCCGCACCGGCGATCGCCGAACTCGCCGACACCATGTGGGACGAGGGCAATGCCTGGTTCCCGCCGACCACCTGGCAGATTTCCAATATCCACGGCGGCACCGGCGCGACCAACGTCATTCCCGGCGTGGTCGAGATCCAGTTCAACTTCCGCTACTCTACGGCCAGCACCGCCGAAGGCCTGATGGACGCGATGAACGAGATCCTCGACAGCCACGACCTCGATTACGCCATCGACTGGAATCTGTCGGGCAAGCCCTTTCTCACCCCACGCGGCCCGCTGTGCGACCGCCTGAGCGAAGCCATCCACGCAGTCACTGGACTCACGCCCGAGCTGTCCACCACCGGTGGCACCTCGGATGGCCGCTTCATCGCCGACATCTGCCGCGAAGTGGTCGAATTCGGCCCGCTCAACAGCAGCATCCACAAGCTGAACGAACACGTCGCGGTGGAGAACATCGAGCAGCTGTCGGCCATTTATCAGAAGACGCTGGAAAAGCTGCTGGGCTGAAAACCTTGTTTGATCCGCGAAGGACGCGAAGGGACGCGAAGAAAACCAATGAAAGGCCCAGCGTTTTAATTCACTTGCCAACCGCTCGAATGCCGAGTTTGTCAGGTTTTTACTTCGCGTTCCTTCGCGTCCTTCGCGGATAAATATTTCGAGATTGAAATGAAACACTTCGACGACACCGAATCCCTCATCACTGTGCGCGACTGGCTGCGCTTCGCGGTATCGCGCTTCAACGAGGCTGAGCTGTTCTTCGGCCACGGTTCGGACAATGCCTTCGACGAGGCCGCCTACCTCATCCTGCACACCCTGCACCTGCCACTCGACCGCCTGGAGCCCTTTCTCGACGCCAGCCTGACGCACGGCGAATCAGAAGAAGTGCAGGCAGTCATCGAACGTCGGGTGAAGGAACGCATCCCCGCTGCCTATCTCACCCACGAAGCCTGGCTGGGCGCGCACCGTTTCTATGTCGACGAGCGGGTGATCGTGCCGCGCTCCTTCATCGCCGAACTGCTGCAGGAGCAGCTGGCACCGTGGGTGGAAGAACCGCATGAAGTGACCCGCGCGCTCGACCTGTGTACCGGCTCCGGCTGTCTCGCCATCCTGGCGGCGCTGGCTTTCCCGAATGCCCAGGTCGATGCAGTGGATTTATCCAGGGATGCGCTGGATGTGGCTGAAAGAAACGTCGCCGACTACAGTCTCACCGATCGCATCGAGCTGATCGAGTCGGACCTGTTCACGGCGCTGGGCGGCCGCACCTACGATGTCATCCTCAGCAACCCGCCCTACGTGAATGCCGAATCGGTGGCTGCGCTGCCGCCCGAATATCAGGCCGAACCGGAATTGGCACTGGGATCGGGCGAGGACGGCCTGGATGCCACACGGCAAATTCTCGCGGCGGCAAAGGCTCATCTCAATCCTGGCGGCCTGCTGGTGGTGGAGATCGGCCACAATCGCGATGCGCTCGAAGCCGCCTACCCCACCCTGCCTTTCACCTGGCTCGACACCGAAAGTGGCGACCAGTTCGTCTTCATGCTGCGGCGCGAGGACCTGCCGTAATTCACAAAGGCGACAGCTGACAGCCGCGATGGCCTAGCTTTTCCCTTCAAGTACAGGTTGTTCCAGCATGGCAACCAGACGGTCGGCTGCAACTGGCCGACTCATCAGATAGCCCTGGCCGAATTCGCAGCCATGCTCGCGCAGAAAATCGTACTGCGCCTGGGTTTCGATTCCCTCGGCTACCACCTCCAGACCCAGACCTTTTGCCAGCGCCAGAATCGTGGTGACGATCTGGGTGTCGCCCGCCTGCCCCGGAATCTTGCTAACGAACGACTGGTCGATCTTGAGCGTATGAAACGGTAGCTGCTTGAGATAACTCAGGCTGGAGTATCCGGTGCCGAAGTCGTCGAGCGACAATCGCACGCCCATCTCGCGCAGGCTGTCGAGGCTGCTGCGGACATCCTCGTTCATGATCAGCATCACGTTCTCGGTAATTTCCAGTTCGAGAAATTCCGGTGCCAGACCCGTGCGCGACAGTGCCTGCTCGACCGATTTCACGAGGCGTCGCCCTTCGAACTGCCGGGTGGATACGTTCACCGCCAGCGTCACCCCGTCTGCCTTGCCCCCCCTCTGCCAGTCGCGCAGCTGGGCGCACCCTGCTTCCAGCACCCACTCTCCGAGCGGAACGATCAGGCCGGTGTCCTCGGCGGCGGAAATGAACGCGCCCGGCATCACCAGGCCGCGATCCGGATCCTCCCAGCGCAACAATGCCTCGACCCCGATGATGCGCCGGCTGTCCAATTCCACAATCGGCTGGTAATGCAGCAGCAGTTCGTCGCGCTCCAGCGCCTGGCGCAGGCGGGTATCGAGCGTCAATCGTTCGACCACGCGCGCAGTCTGCTGAGCGTGATAGAACAGGAAGCGGTTGCCGCCGAGTTCCTTTGCCTGATACATGGCGGTGTCGGCATGCTTGAGCAGCGATTCCTCCGTGATGGCATCGTCCGGATACAGCGCAATGCCGATGCTGGCACTACTGTATATCTGGGTGGAACCGATATCGATCGGCATGGACAGGCTTTGCAGCAAGCGGGTCGCCACCAGTTCGGCATCCGACGATTCGCCGATCTCGGACACGATGACCACGAACTCATCGCCGCCGAAGCGGCTCAGATGATCGTGAGCACGCAGCACCGACTGCAGGCGAATGGCGATCTGCTGTAGCAGCAGATCGCCTGCGCCGTGTCCCAGCCCGTCGTTGATGTTTTTCAGACGGTCGACATCGATGAACAGGAGGGCCAGGCGTTCGTCGGTATGCATGGCTGCCAGCGTCTGGTTCAGCACGGTGCGGAACCCCTCGCGATTCGGCAGGCGAGTCAGCCCATCGAAATAGGCAAGCTGGTTCAGGTGTTCCTGGGCCTGCTCGCGCTGCTCGATCTCGGACTGCAGTTGATCGGCGCGTCGCTGCAGTTCGCCGGTCTGACGCTGCACCTGGTGACGCAGAAATCCGGCAATGACCAGCGCCAGTGCGAGCACCCCCCCGGCAACGACGGCAGTCCACGGCAGCCAGCGGGGAACGCGTTCGGCTGGCGCCGCTTCGAGCCATTTCCGCAGGGAATCGTAGTAGGCCGACTCGGGGTCCGCCTTGAGTGCGGCCAGATGCCGGTCGAGGACTGCCAGCAGGGCCGGGCTGGCATCCTTCGGTGCAGCGTAGTGAACGAAAATGGGATTGAATACGATGCTGGTTACAACCACGTCGGGCTGATGCGCATGTAGAGCGGCAAACACCCGGTTCACCACGCCCGCATCGGCACGCCGCTCGGCGATCGCTTCCAGCACCTGCGGGTAACTGTCCACGTAGACCGGGGTGAAAGGCGCATCGAACTGCGCCAGCAGTTCGACCAGGGCCTGGCTGTGCGTGCTGCCGCGCATGAGCGCGATGCGCTTGCCCTTGAGATCGGGCAGCGAATGGATATCGGTCTTTGCATGACGGAACACCATTCCCCAATTGCCGATCAGGCTTTCCCGGCCGAACTGGAAACGCCTGGCGCGCTCGTCGCTGTAGGCAATGCCTACGAGCAGATCGATATCGCCCTTGTGCAGGCGCGAAACGAGGCTGTCAAAGGAGTCGGGCACATAGGTGACCTGCCAGCCTTCCTGTTCGGCCACCCAGCGAATCATGTCGATCGAAATTCCTTCGGGACGTGCGCCGGGTGTTGCGGTGACGATGGGCGGATTCTCGAATACGCCGACCCGGACCGGAATGCGGTCCTGCGCGGCCCATGTCAGGGAGCACGACAGTAACCAGAGCAGGCAGGTCTGCAAAAAAATACGGTGAACCACGCGATTGTCTGACCTTGTAGATTGAGCCTTCCGGGCATTGCGCTAGCCGTGAAGACATACCCTATGTTGAAGCGAAGTATAGGTGTTCAATCCGGCATAGGCCATTGCATAAACATGTCGGGTGACGAACAAATAACCATGAGAAATGTATGGCGAATGCCCCGGCATTCAGGGGTGTGCCCTGATCAGGCTTGCCGCCGAATCACGCCTGCCAGGTCGGCGGCAATGTGTCGGGCGAGCTGCTCGGCGGCGGTTTGAATTGCAGTCCCTGCCGGTTCGCCCGGGCTGGCCGAAGCAATTTCGATTCCGTACAAATCAAGTCGGGACGGCAGACCGCCGAGCTCGCGCGCCAGCGTCAAGGCATCGATCACGCCGAATCCATGGCTGGAGAGTCCATGGCTGTAAGCGGGCCAGTCCTCCACATCAAAGCGGCGTATGCAGCCGATCGGGCCGTTGCCTTGCATGGCATCGATCAGGATGACCCAGGCAGCATCGCCCAGCAGGGAAATCAGGTTGGCGCCGGGCCGGTCGAGCTTTGCCGTGGCAAGGTTACCGTCCGTTTGCACGCCACTGGCCAGCAAGGCATCGACGGTCAGCCAGCCGGCCTGATCGTCGCCCGATGGCGAGCCGATGCCGAGGATGCGCACCACACTCACGTCCGTTCGACGTTCATGCGCAGAAAGTGAGTCGCGCAGGAAATGCAGGGATCGTAGTTGCGGATGACTTTTTCGCAGTGCAGGCGCAACGCATCGTCCGGATGATCGAGCCCGAAGTTGAGCAGCGACAGCCGCAGGTCTTCCTCGATGCGTCTCTGGTTCTGGCTGGTCGGCGGCACGATGCGCGCGTTGACCACGCGGCCCTCGTCGTCCATTTCATAGCGATGCCACAGCAGACCGCGCGGCGCTTCGGTGCAGCCGGTGGCCACGCCGGCACGCGGGGTGAACGGCACCCAGGGGGAATCGGGTACGCGGTAGCCGTCGAGCAGTCGCAGCGCTTCGTGCAGCGCGAGCAGGATTTCCACCGCGCGTGCCAGCAAGCTGTGAAACAGGTTGCGGCTGGGCAGTGCCAGGCCGCTTTCGGTCAGCAGGGCCTTGACCGGTTCGGGCAGGCGCTCGTGGTTGAGATTCAGACGCGCGAGCGGACCGACCAGATACGGTTGATCATGATAGGTACTGAACAGCGCCGTGGAATGCGGCACGTGCTGCTCGGCGAAATGCGCGTCAAAGGCATCCGTCCCGATGTTGAGCCCATCGCTGACCGCGATGGACCCCGTCTCGATGGCGTAATCGATCGGGTGTTGCGTTGCCACAGAAACGAAATCCTGATCGTCCTGCGGTACCGGAATGGTGGCGGCCCAGCGAATCAGCGCTTCGGCTTCCGGCAATGCAGCGCGCAGCTTTTCGCGTATCGCCTGGATGCGCACCAGCGATGGCGCGCCGTGGAAGCCGCCCACCCGCACCCCGACCGGATGCACCGAACGGGCGCCAAACAGGTCCATCAATTCGTTGCCCAGCGTCTGGATGCGCAGGCCGCGGCGCACTTCGTCCGGCGCGATGCGGGCCAGTTCGATGGCATTGCTGCAGCCGAAAAAATCCGGCGCCGCCAGCAAGTGGATGTGCAGGCTGTGGCTTTGGATCCACTCGCCACAGTAGAACACCCGGCGCATGGCGTGTGCCCACGGGCTGAGTTCGACGCCGAAAAGCTTTTCCAGCGCCTGCGCCGCGGTGACCTGATAGGCCACCGGGCAGATGCCGCAGATGCGCGCCACCAGGTCGGGAATTTCGGTGTAGTGGCGGCCTTCCAGAAATTTCTCGAAGAAGCGCGGCGGCTCGAAGATGCGCAGGCGCAACTGGGTGATGTCGCCGTCCTCGACGCGCAGGTCGAGCGCGCCCTCGCCCTCCACCCGGGCGAGCACCGGCACGTGTATCGCGACGCTGCGCAGCTGTTCAGTCATGGTTTTGGATCCTGATCTTGTCGGCGGCAGCGAGAAACACCGGCGCCTGGCTGTTGATCGACTGGAAGCGCTGCACGACGGCCTGCGGGCTCAGCCCCTGGCGTGCAAACTGTGCTGCCAGCGCGCCGGTGTTGGCATTTTCCGCCGGGCCGTAACAGCCATAGCAGTCGCGGCCGAGGCTGGGGCACAGCGCACCGCAGCCGGCTCGCGTCACCGGCCCCATGCAGGCGATGCCGCGCGTGACCATGACGCAGGGATAGCCCTGACGCTTGCATTCGGTGCACACCTTGTCGGCGTTGTCGCGCGGTGCCACGCCGAGCAGCAGCGAATTCACCACCGCCAGCATCTGCGGGCCGCTGACCGGGCAGCCCCACAGTTCGAAATCCACTTTCACGTGGCTGGCGATGGGTGTGGAACGTTCCAGGCTGGCAATCGCTTCGGGATGACTGTAGATCTGTGTCACCCATTGCGCGTCAAAAACGCCGTTGCGCAAACCCTGGATACCGCCCGAGGTGGCGCACGCGCCGATGGCGATCAGCAGGCGGCTGTGGGCGCGAACATGCCGGATCCGTTCGAGATCTTCCGGTGTCGACACACTGCCTTCGACGAACGCCACGTCCACGTCAGTAACCGGATCGAGCGGCCCGGCCTCGGCGAAGTGCACCAGATCGACCCGCCCGGCCAGCGTGAGCAGGTCCTCGCCGAGATTGAGGAAGGCCAGCTGGCAGCCGTCGCAGGAGCTGAATTTATGCACCGCGACACGGGGCTTGCCGGAGTGTTCGATTGGCGCGTTCATCAAAATCCCCTGTGTGCCAGCAAGGACTTGACCTCGCCCCAGTTGAACACCGGACCATTGCGGCAAACGAAGGCCCCGCCGAACTGGCAATGGCCGCAACGACCCACCGCGCACTGCATGTTGCGCTCCATGCTGAGATACAGGCGCGACTCGGGCAGGCTGCGTGCCAGCAGGCTGTCGGCCGCTGCACGCATCATGCCTTCCGGCCCGCACATCATCGCCACGGCGCATTCCGGGTCGAAGTTGGCGAGGCCGAACAGTTCGGTCACGCGGCCGACATGCCAGGGCCAGAACGCCGCGCCTTCGCTCGCCGCCACCAGCACCTGGGTATCCGGCAGTGTCGCCCAGCGGTCGTACTGTTCGCGCCAGATAAGATCCTCGGCATGCCTCACGCCCTGGATGATGACCAGCTTGCCGAAGCGTTCGCGCCGCCGCAGGATGTAGTGAATGACCGATACCACCGGTGCGCATCCGAGCCCGCCGGTCACCAGCACGACATCGCATCCGCTCACTTCCTGCAGCGGCCAGCCGCGACCGAACGGCCCGCGCAGGCCCACCTTGTGGCCCGGTTGAAGCTTGGCCAGCCCTAGGGTCACGCGCCCCTGCGCGCGGATGGTGTGGCCGATGACATCGCGCTCTTCCGGGTCGGACATGATGGAAATCGGCACCTCGCCGACCCCATAGAGATACAGCATGTTGAACTGTCCGGGGGCGAAGCGGTAGGCCGTCTGTGCCGCCGCATCGTCGAGACGCAGCTGCAGGGTGAAGATGCCCGGCGATTCCTGGGTGCGCGCCACCACGGTGGCGGCATGCGGCGCGCCGGCATCGATCCGATTCGGCGAACTCATGGCTTCACCTCGCCGGCCGTCAGGGCGGCAACTTCCTCGGTCAGATCGATGCCCACCGGGCACCAGGCGATGCAGCGGCCGCAGCCGACGCAGCCGCTGCGGCCGAACTGGTCGTGCCAGGTGGCGAGCTTGTGCGTCAACCATTGACGGTAGCGGCTGCGGATGTCGGGCCGTACATTGAATCCATGTAGATGGCCGTGACTCTCGCCGAAGCAGGAATCCCAGATGCGCTCGTGCTGACTGGAGTGACCATCGAGCGCAGGCGCATCGACTTCGGCATGGCAGAAACAGGTCGGGCACACCGCGGTGCAGTTGCCGCAGGCGAGGCAGCGTGACGCCACCTCGTCCCAGCGCGGATGTTCCAGCCGGTTCATCAGCGCGTCACGCAGATTGTGGGCGGGCAGACTGCGCGTCTGGACAGCGGCGGCAGCCTGCCCCTGCTGACGGGCGTCGTCGATCTGCTGCTGCGTGGCTGCAGACAAGTGCAGTGCGTCGAGCACGGATGCGCCCTTGTCGCTGCCCGCCTCGATCACGAAACCTTCCGTCAGTTCTGACAGCGTCAGATCGTAACCCATGGTCGGGATCGGCCCGTCGCCGGTGGAGGCGCAAAAACAGGTTGCCGCCGGCACCGCACATTGCACCGCGACCAGAAACAGCTGCTCGCGGCGCCGGGCGTAGTGCGGGTCGCGCCGTCCATCGCGCAGGAAATGCGCATCCTGCAAGGCCAGCGCCGCCAGATCGCAGGCACGCACGCCGATGATGGCTTGCGCGGGCACATCCGAAACCACGGCTTCGAATTGCAGCATGCCCGTCTCGTCCCGCTCAACGCGCCACAGCGATTCCTTCGATGCAAATGTCTGCGGCTTGATGGCTTGTGGCCCATTGGCCCAGGCGAAATAGCGGTGTTGGGGGTCCTGCGTCAGTCCGTAGCGACCCGCTGCCTGCTCGGCCTGCAAACCGCGCGGCAGGCCATCGGGCGCATCGAGTTCGCGCATTACGATGGCCCCGTTTTCCACAGCAGGTCCCAGACACTGATAGCCCAGTTGCATGAGCCTGGCCACCAGCCTGTGCAACTGGTCAAGCGGGAGAAAACCCGTATGGTCTGATCTGGAAAACATGGCCGAAAGCGCTCCCTTTTTTTAGTCTAGACACAAAATCCAGCGGAAAACAGGTCTTACCTTATCGCTCTTCAAGTTTCACATTCATGAAAAAACCCTCTGTACGCGTTCGCTATAATGCGCCTTTCCGCCGCAATGAAGGAGTGTGCCATGCAGCAACAGCTCGACGTGTTCGTCGCCTCCCTGACGTCTTTCTGGACCCAGCTGGCCGGCTTTGTGCCCCAGTTGCTGGCAGCCCTTTTGCTGCTGTTCGTGGGCTGGCTGCTCGCCAACCTGGTGCGTACCGGCGTCATGAAACTGCTCGATCTGTTGCGCTTCGACAGCCTGGCCGAAAAGACCGGCATCGAAGCCTTCCTCAAGCAGGGCAATCTGGACCTGTCGTTGTCGCGGCTGCTCGCCAAACTGGCCTACTGGATTGTGATCTTTGTCGTCGTCGTCACGGTGGCCAACAGTCTGGGCCTGCACATGGTGGCCGAGTTGTTCAACAAGGTGGTGCTCTACATCCCCAACATCATCGTCGCCATTCTGGTGCTGGTATTCGGTGTGCTGGTGGCGCGTTTCATCAACCGCATGGTATTCGCCTATCTCAACAACATGGGCGTGCAGGGCGCGCTCACCATCAGCACGCTGTCTGAATACGGAGTCATCATCTTTGTGGTGTTCGTCGCGCTGGAACAGCTGGCAATCGGCACCACGCTGCTGACCGCAGCCTTCCAGATCGGCTTCGGCGCGATTGGTCTGGCGTTTGCCCTGGCGTTCGGTCTGGGCGGCCGCGAATGGGCAGCGGGCGTGATCAAGAAACTGACGGAAAAGTAAACGGCGCCGGC
>JAIBFE010000283.1 GCA_019459705.1 Thiobacillus sp.
TCGATCCTGATCGAGACCGCGTTCATTTCCAACCCGGAAGAAGAAAAACGCCTCAACGATCCCGCCTACCAGGACAAGCTGGTCGATGCCATCGTCGTCGGCGTCAAAAACTACTTCGATACGCATCCGCTGACCGCGCCGGCGCGGCTGACGCGCAATCCATGCCGGTCAGCCGGCTGGGGGCGGCGGCCCGGGGTTTCGACCGGCGGGTGGAGGTGCTTGAAGCCTGTCACGGCCGCATTGCCAAACAGTGCGACACCCTGGAAAAACTGCTGGTGCATCTGCCAGCACACGGTGCCGACGCACAGGCCCAGCAGGCCGCGCGCGCGGTACTGGTCTATTTCGATACGGCAGCGGTGCATCACCACGATGACGAGGAGCGCAACCTGTTTCCGCTGCTGGAACAGGCCGGTGCGCCCGGCGCCTGCGACCTGGTCGAAACCCTGACCCTGGAACACGACGAGCAGGGGCTGCTGTGGCGACGTCTGCGCGGTGAGCTGCAGCAGATCGAAGCCGGTACTGCGGCCACGCTGGATGCGGCCACGGCGCACCGCTTCGTGGCGATGAATCGCGCGCATCTCGAATTCGAGAACACCCATGTACTGCCGCTGGCGCGCCAGGTGCTCGGCGCCGCCGAGATCGAACGTCTCGGCCGTGCCATGGCGGCGCGGCGCGGCGTGCCGTTTGCGGGTTCGTTGTGAGCATCCGCGTTCTGCCCGATGTGCTGATATCGCAGATCGCCGCCGGCGAGGTGGTCGAACGTCCGGCCGCGGCCCTGAAGGAAATTCTGGAGAACAGCCTCGACGCCGGTGCCACCGACATCCAGATCGACCTGGAGCAGGGCGGGGTCAAGCGCATCCGGGTCAGCGACAACGGCTGCGGCATTCCGCGCGATGAGCTTGCCCTCGCGCTGACGCGGCACGCCACCAGCAAGATCGCCAGCCTTGCCGACCTCGAACAGGTGGCGAGTCTGGGCTTCCGCGGCGAGGCGCTGGCGTCGATCGCGGCTATCGCGCGGGTGCAGCTCAGCAGCCGCAGCGCCAACTCTGATCACACCGGCGCCGAGCACGCCTGGACGGTACAGGTCGAAGGCGGTCGCCTTGGCGACCCTGCGCCCGCCGCGCGCGCGACCGGCACCACCCTCGACATCCAGGACCTGTTCTTCAATACCCCGGCGCGGCGCAAGTTTCTCAAGACCGAGGGCACCGAATACGCGCACTGCGCCGAAACCGTGCGGCGACTGGCGCTGGCGAACCCGCAGGTGGCGTTCACGCTGACCCACAACGGCCGGGTGCAACTGCGGCTGAACGCCGAGCCGGCCCACGCACGGGTGCGCCAGGTGCTGGGCGAGGCCTTCGAGGCCAATACGATTGCGGTCGATGCGGCCGGCGGGGCGTTGCGGGTGAGCGGCTGGGTGATCCGCCCCGGCGCCGCCACGGCCAGCCGCGACAGCCAGCACGTCTTCGTCAACGGCCGTTACGTGCGCGACAAGCTGATCGTCCACGCGCTGAAGGAAGCCTACCGCGATGTGCTGCATCACCAGCTGAACCCGGCGTATTGCCTGTTCATCAGCCTGCCGCCGGACCTCGTCGACGTCAACGTGCATCCGGCCAAGACCGAGATCCGTTTCCGCGACAGCCGCGGCGTGCACCAGTTTCTGTTCCATGCGGTCGAGCGGCTGCTGTCGGCACCGGTCGAGGCCGCGGCGACGGTAGCGCCGGAGGCCGGTGCTGTCGTGCCGCAATACAGCCCTTATATGGCGCCGCAGCAGGCGTCGATGGCCTTGCAGGTGAACGAGGCGATGGCGTTCTATGCACCGCTCGCGGCGTATCCATCAAGTGGCGCGTCCTGGGGTCAGGGATCTGGGCTCGAAGGTCAGGATTCAGGGGAGGGCGTTGCGCGTGCGGCGCAGGCTTTGCCCGAAAGCGGGCAGGGCGACGCCCCGCCGCTCGGCTACGCGCTGGGGCAGCTGCACGGCGTCTACGTGCTGGCGCAGAACGCGCAGGGGCTGGTGCTGGTCGACATGCATGCCGCCCACGAGCGCGTTGTCTACGAAAAGCTGAAGACCGCGCTCGACGCCCGCGCGGTGCCGGCGCAGACCCTGCTGATCCCGGTCGCGCTCACGGTCGACGCGCGCGACGTCGCGGAAATCAACCCGCATCTGGAGGCGCTCGCCGGCATCGGTTTCGAATTGTCGGTCACCTCGCCGACCTCGGTGGCGGTGCGCTCGGTGCCGTGGCTGCTGAAAGACGCCGATCCGGTCGAGCTGACCCGCGCGGTGCTTGCCGAAGTCGCCGAATTCGGCGTCGCGCGCCTGCTGGCCGAACGCCGCAACGAACTGCTGGCCACGCTCGCCTGCCATGGCGCGGTGCGCGCCAACCGCCGCCTGACGCTGCCCGAAATGAACGCGCTGCTGCGCGAGATGGAAGCCACCGAACGTGCCGGGCAGTGCAACCATGGCCGACCCACCTGGTTCCAGATCGGCCTCAAGGAGCTCGACGGCATGTTCATGCGCGGTCGCTGACCGGGCGGCCGCCAATTTTGGCTATAATCCCGAGCTAATTAGTCAGGTATTAACGAGATTCCCATGAACGACCGCACCGAACGCAAGACCATTCCCATCCAGGACATCAACGAGGCGAGCAACTGCGCCAGCGCCGAACCCTACGCGCTGATGGTGCTGGGCGATTCGATGATGCCCGAATTCGAGCAAGGCGAAATCATCGTGGTCGAGCCGTCCGGCCTGGTCAAGGACGGCTCCTACGTGGTTGCCTACGTCAATGACGAATACATCTTCCGCCAGCTCGTGAAGCACGAGGAAGGCTGGATGCTGAAGCCGCTGAACCCGTTGTACGAGAACATTCCGGTGGCCGACATCGACGTCGCCAAAGGGGTGGTGATCATGAAGAAGCGACCCGGAAAACGCAGCGAACAGAAGCGCTATATCTGAGCGGACCGCGTATCCTGATGAAATCAAAAAGGATTCTGTGGTCCTTAATTGATCAATAAAACTACATGGCGCATCAGAAATTTGAATGTATTAGTTGACTAATATACTCAGGTATATACACTGGGGGTCGTGTTCAACCTTTCCTACAGGAGATAAACCATGAGTGGACTGATCGCTAATTTTCCGACCGACGGTATCGTGACCATCAACCGGGTCATTCTGAAGCCCGAATATACGGTGGATGACTTGCAGGAACGGGTTGCGTTTCTGTGTGAAAACGTCAAAACCTATCATTCTGACACTGGTTTCGTCGGCGGTTTCGTCGCGCTGAACTCCGGCCAGGTGTCGAACGAAGGCTCCACTATCGGCCAGGCGGTCGAAAGTCCGATGAAGGGCAAGGAGGCGCTGATCGTGACCTTCTGGACCACCTTCGACAACCACGAAAATTCGCACCGTTCGGAAACCTTCCAGCCCCTGTTCCAGAAGGTGCTGGATCTGTGCGAAAACGGCAACGAGGAAATTGCCTACGAGATGCTGTGGTCCGGCAAGGCCTATGGCCCCGAGGAAATCGAAGCCGCTCGCAAGGCCAAGGCGCAGTACGCCACGGCCTGATTCTGCGAACGTGCTGAAAACGGCGGCTTTGGCCGCCGTTTTTTATTCCTGATCACAGAGCTGCCTGCCGCCCATGCGGCTGCGGCATAATCAGCCGCCATGCCCGAGCTTTTCCCTCCCGCCGTTTTTCTGATGGGCCCGACCGCCTCGGGCAAGACCGCGCTGGCGGTCAGCCTGGTCGAACGCTTTCCGCTCGAGATCATCAGCGTCGATTCGGCGCTGGTCTATCGCGGCATGGACATCGGCACCGCCAAGCCCGACGCCGCCACGCTCGCCCGCGCGCCGCATCATCTGCTGGATATCCGCGACCCCACCGAAGCCTATTCGGCGGCGGCGTTCTGCGACGATGCGCGCAGGCTGATGGCCGACATCGTCGCGCGCGGCAGGGTGCCTTTGCTGGTCGGCGGCACCATGCTGTATTTCCGCGCGCTGCTGCAGGGGCTGGATGATCTGCCGCGTGCCGATGCCGCGCTGCGAAAGAAACTGGAGGCGGAGGCGGCTGCGCGCGGCGGGCCCGCGCGGCCCGCAGAACGGGCAGAAATCGACCCGGTGACTGCGGCGCGGCTGGCGCCGCACGATTACCAGCGCCTCGGCCGCGCGCGGGAAGTATTTCAGCTCAGCGGCACCCCCATGTCGGCGCTGCTCGACCATGCGCAATCTTCGTTGCCGTATCGTGTGCTCCAGCTCGCCCTGATTCCGTCGGACCGCGCCGTGCTGCATCAGCGCATCGCCGCGCGTTTCGACGCCATGCTGGCCGAAGGCCTGCTCGAGGAAGTGAAAACCCTGCGCCGCAGCTATGCGCTCACGTCCGACCTGCCATCCATGCGTGCGGTCGGTTACCGCCAGGCCTGGTCCTGTCTCGACGGCGACATCAATCCGGGCGAATTGCGCGAGCAGGGCATCGCCGCCACCCGTCAGCTCGCCAAGCGTCAGCTCACCTGGCTGCGTTCATGGCCGGATGCGGTGGAACTCGATTGTCTGGCGCACGATCTGGAGGCACAGGCGATGGCGCGGGTGCAGGCGCACCTGCAGCCCGAATAAGCCCTTAATCCTTGCTGACGGAATCGACCGTGGCGCGAATCTGTCCACGGTGCAGGCGAATGCCGATTTTTTCGCCTGCAGTGAGCATTGCGGCGTCCTGCACTACCGTGCCGTTTTCCAGCTGGATGATGCTGTAGCCGCGCGCCAGGACGCCTTCCGGATTGAGATGGGCGAGGCTGCTGGCAAGCCGCGCCAGATTGAGCTGACGCTGCCCGAAATTGCCCTGAACCGCGCGCCGTGCACGCAGGCCCAGCGCGTCCAGCCCTTGTTGCTCGCGCTGGATGACGTGGCGCGGCGTGACCAGCCGCTGATTCAGCCGCGCGATGCGCAGCTGCTCGGTCGTCAGGCGCGTGCCGCTGGCGTGGCGCATTCGCTGCGCCAGCTGGCTCAATTCGTTCTGACGGCGACGCAGCTGCTCGGCCGGGTGCACCAGTCGGCGTGCCAGATAATCCAGCCGCTGCATCTCGCTGCGTTGCGTGCGGTCGAGATGATGGTGGAGCTGGCGTGCCAGATGGCCCAGTTGCAGCAGCAGTTCCTGTCGCACCGGGCTGGCGAGTTCGGCCGCCGCCGTCGGCGTCGGCGCGCGCAGGTCGGCGGCAAAATCGGCCAGGGTGAAATCGGTTTCGTGGCCGACGCCGCTCACCACCGGCATCGGGCTCGCCGCAATCGCGCGCGCCACCGCCTCGTCGTTGAACGCCCACAGGTCCTCCAGCGAACCGCCGCCGCGGCACACCAGCAGCACGTCGCACTCGGCGCGCGTGCCCGCCGCGCGGATGGCAGCCGCGATCTGCGCGCCGGCGCCCGCGCCCTGCACCGGAGTGGGGTAGAGAATCACCGGCAGGCCCGGCATGCGGCGCGAAAGCGCCGTCAGCACGTCGTGAAGTGCGGCCGCCGGCGGTGAGGTGACGATGCCCAGAGTGCGCGGAAAGCGCGGCAGGGCGCGCTTTTTCGCCGGGTCGAACAGGCCCTCGGCTTCCAGTTTGGCCTTCAGCTTGAGGAAGGCTTCGTAGAGCCGCCCGGCACCGGCGCGGCGGATCGCTTCGGCACCCAGCTGGAACTCGCCGCGTGCTTCGTACAGCGAGGGCAGGGCGCGGATCTCGACGTGGTCGCCGTTGGCCGGGGTGAAATCGGCGAACTGGTTGCGCCCGCGGAACATCACGCAGCGCACCTGCGCGTTCGCATCCTTCAGGGAGAAATACCAGTGGCCGGACGCGGCACGGGTGAAGTTGGAGACTTCGCCCTCCACCCACAACAGTGGCAATTGCGATTCGAGCGCGCGGCGCGCCATGCGGTTGAGCTCGCTGACGGTGAGCACGGGCAGAGCGGGCGCGCTGTCGGGGAAATCGTCCAGAAAATCCATGGCGTGCAGAATAACGGGTTCAACCCGGCACGGTTCATGCACAGTCATCAAACACTCATAAAAAAAACTTGATAACCCTATTGACGATGAATGTGTTTTTATAACTCATTGATAATAAACGTATAAGCGTATTGGCTACTTTTTGTGCCAAAACGTTTTTTCCTTTGCGGACGGGTGTTTAGGGGAGGTGGAAGGCAGTTCTTCACAGACTTATCCACATCAATTGTGGAGAACTTGCAAAAACCGTCAAAAGCGCCGTTCGAACAATTGGTGCTTGCCGAAACCCGCACGCGAGCGCTACATTTCGTCTGTTGTTTTATTGGGAGTGGTATCCAGTGCTTGCCATCATTGAGGCGGCCGGTTGGCCGGTCTGGCCGTTGATTCTGGCGTCGATTGTCGCCGTG
>JAIBFE010000298.1 GCA_019459705.1 Thiobacillus sp.
TGCGGTGTCGCCGAGCTACGACTTTTTCCTTTACTACTTCACGCTGGTGATCACGCCGATGGTGCTGCTGTGCGGCGTGTTCTTTCCGGTATCGCAGCTGCCGCTGCCGGTGCAGGCCGTGTCGGCCTGGCTGCCGCTGACCCACGCTATCGATCTGGCGCGTCCGCTGGTCGTCGGCACCGTGCCCGACAACATCATGCTGCATGTCGCCGGCCTGTTGATTTACGGCAGCCTCGGCTATGTCGTCGCGCTGGCACTGACGCGCAAACGCCTGCTTAAATAACTAAACCCCTGCTGCCTGCTGGTCGGCGTGGTAGCTCGAGCGCACCATCGGCCCGCAGGCCGCATGCTTGAAACCCATCGCCAGCGCTTCCTGCTCGAACTGGGCGAAACGCTCGGGTGTAACGAAGCGCAGCACTGGCAGGTGATGCTGCGAGGGCTGCAGGTACTGACCGAGGGTCAGCATGTCGACGTCGTGCGCGCGCAGGTCGCGCATCACCTCAAGGATCTCGTCGTCCTCCTCGCCCAGACCCAGCATCAGGCCGGACTTGGTGGGGATGTCCGGGTGGCGCGCCTTGAAGTCCCCCAGCAATTTCAGCGAGTGCGCGTAGTCGGCGCCCGGGCGCGCGGCCTTGTACAGGCGGGGCACGGTTTCCAGGTTGTGGTTCATCACGTCGGGCAGCGCGGTGTCGAGCATGTCCAGCGCCCTCTCCAGCCGGCCGCGAAAGTCCGGGGTGAGGATTTCGATGCGGGTGGCAGGCGAGGCCTCGCGCACGGCTGCAATGCACTGCGCAAAATGTTCCGCGCCGCCGTCGCGCAGGTCGTCGCGGTCGACGCTGGTGATCACCACGTATTTCAGCGCCATCAGCGCGATGGTTTCAGCAAGATGACGCGGCTCATCGACGTCCGGCGGCAGCGGCGTGCCGTGGCCGACGTCGCAGAACGGGCAGCGCCGCGTGCACAGGTCGCCCAGAATCATGAAAGTGGCCGTGCCGTGGCCGAAGCATTCGCCCAGATTGGGGCACGAGGCCTCCTCGCACACCGTGTGCAGCTTCGCTTCGCGCAGGATGCCCTTCAGCCGTGCCACATTCGGCACGTTGGGCGATTTGGCGCGAATCCAGGACGGCAGCCGCATTCTGGGTTGCGGCACGATCTTGATCGGAATGCGCGCGGTTTTCGCGGCGCCTTTGTGCTGGATGGGGTCTGCCATAATGAGCTCGGAACAACGTCGAAAGTGGATTTTAGCCTATGCGCCGAATGACCCTGACCCTGCTGGCTGTGTGGAGTGCTGCAGGCCATGCCGCTACGGACATGAGCATGGATGCGGAAACCGGGCTCGCCACCTGGCAAACCGAAAGCGGCGGCATCCAGGTGCGGCTGACCCAGATCAGTCCGGACCAGGCGCGCGCCTTTTATCAGGCACGCGGCTTTTCGCCCGAGGCCGCGGAACGCTATGCCGGCGAGTGTGTCTTCATGACGGTTGTGCGCAATATCGGCGACACCCCGATCAAGTACCGGCTGGCCGACTGGCGCTACGAAACGGCCGGGCAACCGCCGCGCGTCATCCGCAGCAAGACTGAATGGGACCGGCTGTGGAAGCAGCAGGGCGTGAGCGAATCCGCCCGCATCGCGTTCAACTGGGCGCAGATTCCCGCCAGCCAGGTGTACGAGCCGGGCGACTGGAACCAGGGGATGACGAGCTACAGCGTGCCGCGCGGCGGATACCTCGATCTGCACTTTGTCTGGCGTACCGCGAAGGACATGAACGCCGGCGAAAAAACCCATCGTGGAAAACTTGAACAGGCGAGGTGTGCGGATGAAAAGTCGTAATCGCGGGGCGGGCATGGCAGCGGCCATGCTCCTGATGTTGGATCTGATGGGCGCAGGCGCCATGGCGGCCGATCTGCCGCCCCTGTCCCACAGTCTCACCAGGCAAGCGCCCAAACCCGCACCGGCGCTCAAACTGAAAGATCTCGACGGCGCCACCCATGATCTCGGCCAACTCAAGGGCCGCGTGGTGCTGATCAATTTCTGGGCCACCTGGTGCCCGCCGTGCCGCCGCGAAATGCCGTCGATGGAGCGGCTGTCGCAGGCGTTCAAGGGCGAAGCCTTCAGCGTGCTGGCGGTGGACGTGGGCGAGGACGCCGACACCATCGAAACCTTCACGGGACAACTCGACACCCTCCCCACCTTCCCCATCCTGCTCGACACCCGCAGCCAGGCGATGCAGGCATGGCAAGTGGCGGGACTGCCGACCACCTTCCTGGTCGACCCGCAGGGGCACATCGTCGCCAGCGCCATCGGCGGGCGCGAGTTCGACCACCCGGACATCATCCAGGCGATCCGCGAACTGCTCAAAAAATGATCAGGCCTTGACCCACACCTGCCCGGCATCAACTTTCACCGGGTAGGTCTTGATCGGCTCGTCGGCGGGATCGCAGGTGGGCTGGCCGGTGGTGAGGTCGAAGTAGCTGCCGTGCAGCGAGCACTTGATCTTGCCGTCCTTGATGCAGCCCAGATACAGCGAGTAGTCCTCGTGGCTGCACATTTCGTCGACCACGTAGTGGGTGCCGTTGGAATTGCACAGCAACAGGCGCTTGCCGTCGACGACGACCCGCTTCATCTCCGCCGGCTTGAGTTCGTCGGCGGCGGCAATGGCAACGAATTCGCTCATCACTTGACCCTTGCGACGGCCTTGCCGGAATCCAGCACGGCGCGGACCTGCATTGCGGCGTCCGCCACGCTGGCGGCCTTGCCGACATGATGCAGGATGATGGAGCCGGCCAGCACCAGCGAATCGTAGGTCGCACCCTTATCGCCCTTGAGCGCCAGGATGCCGGCTTCGGCAGCGGCGTGTGCGGTGGCCTTGATGTCGATGGCGGCAACGATCTCGTCCTCGCCCGCTTCGGTCGCGACTGCACCGGGAAGCGGCACCGCGCGCACCGGCTGGTCGATGCCCATTGCAATCGGGTCGACGGTCGCCTCGATTTCGGCGCCCTTGTCGTGGTAGTGGAAGTACTTGCCGGTCTGGCGCAACGAGGGGATCACCCCACCCTCGACGCCACGCACGATGCAGGCAGTGTCGAATCCGGCTTCGCGCGCAAGGTCGGCATATACCGGCGGATAGGGCTTGTGCACGTAGCCGGTGACGAAATGGGTTTGCTTTTTGCCCATGATCGGCTTGGACAGGACTTCCACCGTGGTCAGGACCTGACGCTTGATCATCTGCGCGCGCAGCGTGGTCAGGTTGTGCAGGCCCGGGTTGGATTGCGCCTGATCGATATAGGTCCAGCCAATTGCGGGATCACTCAAGCGCGCGGCAGCTTCGGCTGGCCCCAGATTCACCGGCACGCCGGCAGCTTCCAGCACGTGGCGTGCCGTCACACCGTATTTGGGGCCGACCTTGTCGAGACCGTGGCTGACCACATGCACACCGAATTCGGCCAGCAGCGGGCCGAGGAAGGGCGCGGCAGGCAGGCAGCGGTTGTAGCCATCATAGGGATCGCCGATATCAACCACTTCGTCGACGTCGGCGGTGACACGGCGGGTGGTTTCCAGCACCGCATCCAGCACCCCGCGGTTTTCGTCCATGGTTTCGCGCTTCATGCGCAGGGCAATAAAGTAAATGCCCACTTGCACCGGGTCGATGACGTTATCGATGATGGCCTTGGTGCCGAGATGCGCCTCGGTGCGGCTGATGTCCTTGGACAGGTCGGGGCCGGTAGCGATGCGCTGGATGATCGAACGCATCAGGAGTTTGGGGTCGGACGGCAGGGTGTCGGTGCTCATGAATCACTCCATTAGAAGTTGCAAGAATACTAATAACCGACTAAATCAGTCAAGAATAGATCGCGACCAGCAACGTCCGGGTGAGCGCCTGCTCCGCCTGTGGCAGCCTCAGTTTGAGGCCGAGATCGCGGCATTGCGTGACCCGCATGCCAGGGTAGCCGCAGGGGTTGATGGCGGCAAACGGCGCCAGGTCCATGTCGACGTTGAACGCCAGCCCGTGATAGGTGCAGCCGTGCTTCACGCGCAGGCCAAGCGCGGCGATCTTGGCGCCGTCGACATAGACGCCGGGCGCCCCGGCCAGCCGCGAAGCGGTCACACCATGGGTCGCCAGCAGGTCGATGACCGCCTGCTCCATGCGCGTCACCAGTTCGCGGATGCCGTAACCGCGCCGACGCAGGTCGACCAGCACATAAGCCACCACCTGACCCGGTCCGTGATAGGTGATCTGGCCGCCGCGATCGATCGGCACCACGGGAATGTCGGTGGCTGCAATCAGGTGAGCGTCCTTGCCGGCCTGCCCCTGGGTGTAGACCGGCGGATGCTCCAGCAGCCACAGCTCGTCCGGCGTATCGGGTGTACGCCGCGCAGTGAAGTCCTGCATCGCCCGCCAGGTCGGCTCGTACTCGACCCGCCCCAGGCTGCGCACAATCGCTACGCCTTCCTGATCCCTGATCCCCGAATCCTGACGCCTGGCAATCACAACGCCATTTTCACCCACGGGTGCGCAGTGATCTCACGATACAGCGCATCGAGCTGGGCTTTCGATGTGGCGCGCACGACGCAGGTCACCGACAGATAATTGCCGCTGCCCGACGCCCGCATCTCGACGGTTTCAGCCTTGAAATCAGGGGCGTGGCGCAGCACGAGTTCGACCATGGTCTGCGCAAAATCGTCGCGCCGTTCGCCCATGATCTTGATCGGGAAATCGGTGGGGAAGGTGAGCAGGGTGTCTTCTTCGCTCATGCGCGCATGACCTGTTGCTTGAAAGTTTGATACAACCCGTCCATCTGCCGCGCCAGCGGCCCGGGCACGCCGGCACCGACGGCTGCGCCATCAAGCGCCACGATCGCCATGATCTCCTTGGTGGACGAGGTCATCCACACCTCGTCGGCGGCACGCACCTCGGCCTCGGAAATTGCCCGAACTTCGGTCGGAATGCCGTGTGCTGCAGCCAACTCCAGCACCACGTCGTAGGTGATGCCGGTCAGCATCAGGTTCGACGGCGACGGCGCCAGCAACACGCCGTTCTTCACCGCGAAGATGTTGCTCGCCGCGCCTTCGGTCAGAAAACCGTCGCGCAGCATCACGGTTTCGGCGCAGCCGACGTCGATCGCCTGCTGGCGCAGCAGGATGTTGGCCAGCAACGAAATCGCCTTGATGTTGCAACGCAGCCAGCGGTTGTCGACGGCGGTGACGGCGCAGACGCCAGCGGCCTTCTGCTCGGGCGTGGCGGTCACCAGCGGCTGCGCGAACATGAAGACGGTCGGCGCCACGTCCTTGGGGAAGGCGTGGTCGCGCGGGGCGACACCGCGCGTCACCTGGATGTAGAGCGACTGGTCGGCAAACGCCTGCAGCGCGATCAACTGCAGGATCAGGTCGCGCCACTCGGCCATGCCATGCGGATTGGCCAGGCGGATGCCATCGAGGCTGCCCTGCAGGCGGCGCAGGTGTTCGTCGAGCCGGAACGGTTTTTTCGAGTACACCGGCACCAGCTCGTAGACGCCGTCGCCGAAGACGAAGCCGCGGTCGAGCACCGAAACCTTCGCCTCGGCGAGCGGCAGGAACTGGCCGTCGAGATAAACGCTCATCGGCCGAAGAAAAGCCGGATCGAATCCCAGCCGCGGCCGAAGATGCCGGCCACGGCAACGTCGTGCAGCGCGACCAGGGCATAGTCGCCGAGCGGTTTGCCGTCGAGGATCAGCCGCAGCGTGCCGAGACGCTGTCCCTTGCGCACCGGTGCGACGATCGGCTGCTGGGTGATGACTTCGGCCCTGACGCGGGACGCACTGCCGCGCGGCATCAGCAAATGAAAGTCCTGCGCAAACCCCATGCTCACCGACGCACGCGCACCGCGGTAGAGGTTGGCCACCTTGACCGGTTGTCGTGCACGGTAGAGCAGCACACTGTCGAAATTCTCGAAGCCGTAATTCAACAGGCGCAGGGCGTCCTGGGTGCGCTGCGCGTCGGAGCGCCCCCCCAGCACCACGGCGATGCGTCGCTGGTCGCCGCGCTGGGCCGACGCCGCCATGCAGAAACCGGCTTGGACGGTGCGCCCGACCTTGAGTCCGGTCACCGTGCTGTCGCGCCACAGCAGGCGGTTGGCGTTGTAATACGTGATGCCCTTGAAATCCAGTTCCTTCTGCATGAAAAACGGCTGCCGGTCCGGGAAATCGCGCGCCAGCGCACGCGCCAGCAGGGCGAGATCGCGGGCGCTCGATTCGTGTCCCGGCTCGGTCAATCCGGTTGCATTCATGAAACGGCTCCTCGTCATGCCGAGTCGCCCGGCTTCGCGGTTCATGCGCTCGACAAACGCCGCTTCGCTGCCGTCGGTCGCCGTCACCAGCGTGAGCGTGGCGTCGCCTGCCGACTGCACCAGCATCGCCTGCAACAGGGTGTCGACGCTCACCTGATCGCCCGCCTTGAGGAAGACGCGCGCACCGTCGACCTGGGTGGCGGCCTCCGGCACGGTCAGGGTTTCACCCAGGCTCAATTTGTTTCTGCTGACATCCCCCAGCAGCACATAGGCGGTCATCAGCTGCGTCAGCGAAGCCGGCGCCAGCGGCAGGTCGGCCTGGTACGCAGCCAGTTCACGTCCACTCGCCTGATCGATCACCACCCAGGCACGCGAGGTGATGCCGGCCGGCGCCGCCCACACCGTTGCAGAAAACAGAAGCGTCAGCCCCAACCAGAACAATCGCATGCCTGACCTTTTAATCAATCGCGTCTGACCAGGACTGCATTCAGGTCGAGGCGTTCCCGCATCCGCGCACGATCCGAATGCGCTGCATCATCGCTGGGATAAGGCCCGAGCTGCACGCGATGCAGCGAACCGTTGAGCACCAGGCGCGTCCGGCTGGCATCGAGCTCGAGCTCGCGCGTCAGGCGTTCACGCAACTGCCGCGCATTGTCGGCGCTGGAAAACGCACCCACCTGCAGATAAACGCCTTCGATGATCGCCGCGCCCTGCGTATCGTAGGCAGCAGGGTCGAGACTTTCCACCCGCACGCGCGTACTGCCGTTCTTCAGATACCCCAGCTTGTGGGCAGCGGTATACGACAGGTCGATGACGCGCTTGCTGTGAAACGGACCGCGGTCGTTGATGCGCACCACCACGGACCTGCCGCTTTTGAGCGCCGTGACCCGCGCGTAGCTTGGAATCGGCAGGGTGGGATGCGCGGCGGTCATTGCATACATGTCGTACGGTTCACCCGACGCGGTCTTCTTGCCGTGAAAGCGGCGGCCATACCACGACGCCAACCCTTCCTCGCTGTGCGCGCGGCGCGTGGTCTGCGGCGTGTAGGTATTGCCCAGCGCGACGTAAGTGCGATTGGCAAAGCGGTGCAGCGGCTCGGCACGCGGTACCGCATCGGGAATCGCGTCCAGGTTGGCCGGCGGATTGGCCTCGGGACCATCGTCGAGATAGTAGCCGCCGCCTTTCGGTGCGGTGGAGGCCTGCTTTGCAGGGGGCGTGCTGGAGCACGCGGCAAGCGCAAGAATGAGGGCCGACATGGCCAGAATCGGTAAGGTTTTCATCGTGACATTCTATCGCCTCATGATTTGTTGAGCTGGCGGTGGGTCGCGACACTCATCAGGATGCCCATGCCCAGCAGCAGCGTGATGAGCGCCGTTCCACCATAGCTCATCAGGGGCAACGGCACGCCCACCACCGGCAGGATGCCCGACACCATGCCCATATTGACGAACACGTAGGTGAACAGATTGAGGCTCAGGGTAGCCGCCATCAGCCGGCCGAACAAGGTCGGCGCCCGCGCCGCGATGACCAGCCCGCGCGCAACGATGGCCAGATACAGCCCCACCAGCAGGATCACGCCAGCATAGCCGAACTCTTCGCCGAACACGGCAAAGACAAAATCGGTCGTCCGCTCAGGAATGAAATCGAGCTGGTTTTGCGTGCCCTGCATCCAGCCCTTTCCGAACAGGCCACCCGAGCCGATCGCAATGGTGGACTGGATGATGTGGTAGCCGGCGCCCAGCGGGTCGGACGAGGGATCGAGCAGGGTCAGCACGCGGCGCTGCTGGTAGTCGTGCATCAGGCCCCACATCACCGGCAGGGCAGCGGCGCCCAGAATGCCGCCACCCAGGATCACCTTCCACGGCAGACCCGCAAAGAACAGCAGATAGAAGCCGGAGGCGCCGATCATCAGCGCGGTGCCCAGATCGGGCTGGCGCAGGATCAGCAGGAACGGCACCAGCAGCAGGATCGCGCCCGTCAGGAAGTGCTTGGCGCGCAGCAATCCTTCGTTGCGCTGAAAATACCAGGCCAGCATCAGCGGCAGCGCAAGCTTCAGCAGCTCTGACGGCTGGAACGCCATGAATCCGAGATTCAGCCAGCGCCGCGAGCCGTTGCGGATCTCGCCGAACAGCGCCACCCCGATCAGCAGCACCACGCCCGCCACATACAGGGGCGGCCCCACCTTGGACAGCAGGTGCGGCGGAATGTTGGCCATCACCACCATCACGCTGAGCGCCAGCCCCATGTTGACGAGAAGGCCGCTGATGCGCGCCGGACTCTGTCCCGAGGCGCTCGCCACCACCGCCAGGCTGATGCCCAGCAGCAACAGCACCAGCACCAGCAGAATGCCGTCGAGATGGCTCAGCCTGCGCACGATCCAGTGGCTAGTCCGCGGCATCGTTGGCCTCCAGTTTCATGTCGCCGGGACGCTTCCCGGTCAGGTAATAATCGAACACCGCACGCGCGACCGGCGCTGCCGTGCCGCTGCCCGAGCCGCCGTTTTCCACCATCACCGCCACCACGATGGTGGGATTCTCGGCGGGCGCATAGGCAATGAACAGCGCATGGTCGCGATGCTGGCGGGCCAGCCGGCTGGCATCGTAGCGCGCGCCCTGCTTGATGCCGACCACCTGCGCGGTGCCGGTCTTACCGGCCACCGTGTACGGCGCGCCCGCCACCGAGGCAGCAGCCGTGCCGCCCGGACGCATCACATCCATCATGCCCTCACGCACTATGGCGAGATGGGCCGGGTCGATCGCCACCTGGCCGCGCACGCCACCCGGCTGCAGCTGCCAGGTATGGGCTAGCGGATCGCGCACCGCCTGCACCAGCCGCGGCTCGATCCGCCGGCCGCCGTTGGCCAGCATGGCCGTTGCCGCCGCCAGCTGCAGTGGCGTGGTCAGGTGATAGCCCTGACCGATGCCCGCAATCACCGTCTCGCCGGGATACCAGGGCTGTTTCCAGCGACGCTGCTTCCAGTCGCGCGAGGGCAGCAGGCCGGACGATTCGCCTTCCAGGTCGATGCCGGTTTTCTCGCCCAGACCGAACTTCGCCAGGTAGTCGTGCATGCGGTCGATGCCCATGTCGACGGCCAGCCTGTAGTAATAGATGTCGCAGGACTGGGAAATGGATCGCCGCAGGTCAACCACGCCGTGGCCGCCACGCTTCCAGTCGCGGAACTGGTGGCGACTGTTGGGCAGCGAGAAATAACCGGGATCGACGATGCTGTCCGAGGCTTTGCGCACCCCCAGTTCCAGCCCGGCCAGCGCCATGAAGGGCTTGATGGTCGAGCCCGGCGGATAGATGCCGCGCAGCACGCGGTTGACCATCGGCCGCTCGGGCGATTCGTTGAGCGACTTCCAGGTTTCCGGATCGATGCCGTCGACGAACAGGTTGGGGTCGAATCCCGGCTTGGAGACCAGCGCCAGCACGCCGCCGGTGTTGGGGTCGAGCGCCACCAGCCCGCCCAGGTAATCGCCGAAGGCGTGCTCGGCCACCGCCTGCAGCTCCACGTCGAGGTGCAGGCGCAAATCCTTGCCCGGCACCGGCGGAATGCGCGACAGCATGCGCACCGCGCGCCCGCTGGAGTCGGTCTCCATCTGGTCGAAACCGGTACGGCCGTGCAGCAGGGTTTCGTAGCTCTGCTCCAGCCCGGTCTTGCCGATGTGAACACTGCCCCGGTAGTTCTGCTCGCGGCCGTCTTCACGCAGCTTTTTCAGGTCGCGGTCGTTGATGCGGCCGATAAAGCCCAGCACGTGCGCCATCCCGGGCCCGGCCTGGTAATTGCGGAACAGCCGCGCCTTCACGTCCAGCCCCGGCAGCCGATAGCGGTTGGCAGCGAGAATCGCCACTTCCTCGTCGGTCAGCTTGCTTTTCAGCGGCACGGTCTCGAACTCGTGCGATTCGGAGAGCAGGCGGCGAAAACGCCGCAACTGCCCCGGCGTGATCTCGATAAGCTTGCCCACCTCGGCCAGCGTGACCTCCAGATTGTCGAGCAGCGCACGGGTCACCTCCAGCGTATAGGCCGAATAGTTTTCCGCCAGAATGCGGCCGTTGCGGTCCAGGATCAGTCCGCGGTTGGGCGCAGCCGGCACCAGCGAAATGCGGTTGCTTTCGGCGCGCTGGATGTAGTAATCGTGCTGCACGATCTGCAGATAAAACGCACGCGCCAGCAGGGCGGTCGCCAGCAGCGCGACGAAGACCGCACCCACTTTCAGTCGCCCATGAAAGCGGGCCAGCTCACGGTCCAGATTCTTCAGCGGCGTGGCGTATTTCATCCCGGATCAGGCCCGATCCTGCAGGCCCTTGCCATGCCACAGGCGCAGGAAGCCCGCCACCAGATACCATAGCACCGTGCTGCCCAGCACCGGCAGCAGCAGGGTCAGCCCCCCCGGCGGATTGACCGCCAGCCAGCCCACCAGCAACACGGTCAGTTGCACCGCCAGCAGGATGGGGAACAGCTGCGCCGCCTGGCGGAACGGGTCGAACTGCAGCAGCCGCAGGCGCAAAAACAGCACCAGATACACGCCGATCACGT
Organism: Thiobacillus sp.; assembly: GCA_019459705.1. Lineage (GTDB taxonomy): Bacteria > Pseudomonadota > Gammaproteobacteria > Burkholderiales > Thiobacillaceae > Thiobacillus. The sequence goes on from JAIBFE010000298.1 coordinate 10,800, forward strand.
AGGCGATGGCGTGCTGGCCGAATACCGCGCCATCCTGGAAGTCGGCCAGCAGCCCGAGGAAGAAGGCCGTAGCGAAGCCGATGCGCGCGGGCTGGTGCAGCGCCCAGAACAGCACGCCGACCAGCACGAAATCCGGCCGCAGGGCCAGCACCCAGCCGGTCCAGGGCAACTGCTCCAGCAGCACGGCGAGCGTCAGGCTGCCGAGGATGTGGCGCCAGTTGCCAAAGGTCTGGTTGGGGGCGTTCATTGCGTGACAACCTGCGGTTCGGCGATCAGCACCAGCACGGCCCGGGAGCGGTCGAGCCCCGCCAGCGGCAGGCATTCCACCCGCAGATAGGGGCCGGATTGCGAACGCGTCACCCGGGGGACGCGCGCCACTGGAATGCCGGCCGGATACACCCGGTCGATGCCCGAGGTCAGCAGGCGGTCGCCCTGCCGGACATCGGTCTGTGCCGGCATATAGCGCAGCTCCATCCGGTTTTGCCCGCTGCCGGCGGCCAGCCCGCGCTGGCCGGTGCGTTCGACGAACACGGGCGTCAGCTGCTGGGGGCTGCTGACCAATGTCACCTCGCTCGATCCCGGATAGACCCGGGTCACCTGCCCCACCAGCCCGACGGCATCAACCACCGGCAGGCCGCTACGCAAGCCTGCGCCGCCTCCCTGGTCCAGCGTGATGCGCTGGGCAAACCAGTCGTGCCCCTGATAAAGCCGGGCGGCATGCACCACCTGCTGGCCAGGGCGGGTTTGCAGCTGCAGCAAGCTGCGCAATTCGGCGTTTTCGCGCAGCAGTTCCCGCGCGGCATTCACGTTGACCATGAGCCGCGCACGCTCGGCCAGCAGGGTATCGCGTTCTTTCTGCAGGAGGCGGTGGCGGGTAAAGAAACCGCCGAGTTCGGCGGCGACATCGGAGGGCGCGCGCAGGGTCTCGCGCACCGGCTGCAGCAACAGCGAGAATCCGCTGCGCAGGCCGTCGAGCGCGTGATAGCGGGTATCGAGCACGACGCAGCCCACACCGATCAGCAGCCAGATCAGCAGGCGCGCCGTCGGCCCCAGCCCGCGGGCGAACATGAGCTGGCCCGGCGTCGCCATCAGCCGCCCCCGTCCGCTGGTCCGAGTGCCGCTGCGTTCACTCGTTAGTAAAGACCGACGCCAGTTTGTCCATTTCTTCCAGGGCGCGTCCGGAACCCCGCACCACACAGGTCAGCGGGTCGTCGGCGACAATCACCGGCAGGCCGGTTTCTTCCATCAGCAGACGGTCGAGGTCGCGCAGCAGCGCACCGCCACCGGTCAGCACCATGCCCTTTTCGGCGATGTCGGCGCCGAGTTCGGGCGGCGTCTGTTCCAGCGCCTGCTTCACTGCACTGACGATGGCATTGAGCGGCTCGGTCAGCGCCTCGAGAATCTCGTTGGACGACACGTTGAAGCTGCGCGGCACGCCTTCGGCCAGGCTGCGGCCCTTGACTTCCATTTCCAGAACTTCGGCGCCGGGGAAGGCCGAGCCCATTTTCTTCTTGATCTGCTCGGCGGTTGCCTCGCCGATCAGCATGCCGTAGTTGCGGCGGATGTAGCTGATGATGGCCTCGTCCATGCGGTCGCCACCGACGCGCACCGAGTTGGCGTAGACCACGCCGCCGAG
>JAIBFE010000316.1 GCA_019459705.1 Thiobacillus sp.
CGCCCCCGCCTCGGTGATGGCGGGCGACAGCGCGCGGGCGCGCAGGTTGAAATAAGCCAGCAGGCCGGCACCAACCAACAGGGCAAACACTGCCACGCCGGTCAGCGGAATCGGCTGCGGTCCAGCCAGCAGCGGCTTAAGCCATAGTGTCGCCAGCAGTGGCACCGTCATGCCCAGCACCAGCGCGAATCCCACCCCACGCGGGTAGGGTTGGCTGCGCAACCAGCGCCCCGCCGCGCACAGCGCCAGCAGGGTCAGCAGCAGCGCCGGCTGCGCCAGCGCCGATAGCGCGATGAATTCCGCCCAGAACGCCGGCGCGTCCGGCACACGCGCCACCACCCCGGCCACCAGCGCCGCTTCCACCGTCAGCGCGATGCGCAGGTTGACCCCCAGGTGACAGAAGTTCGGCAATTCGACCTGCCGGTTGTTATGATTCTTTCTTTTCATTCCCCGTTTGCCCCATGAGCACGGCATCGACGCCGCCGGACGGCGCACCCGCCGCCTGGTCCGGTCGGTTTTCCGAGCCGGTTTCCGAAATCGTCAAACGCTATACCGCGTCGATTCCCTTCGATTATCGGCTGGCCGAGTTCGATATTCAGGGTTCGCTGGCGCACCCCGCCATTTTGCACCACGTCGGCGTGCTGTCCAAGGACGACCTCGAGGCAATCCGGCGCGGCATGGCCGACCTGCTGGCCGAGATTCGCGCCGGCCAGTTCGCCTGGTCGCTGGACAAGGAAGACGTCCACCTCAATATCGAGGCCGCACTCACCGCCAAGATCGGCGACGCCGGCAAGCGCCTGCACACCGGCCGCAGCCGCAACGACCAGGTGGCAACCGATATCCGGCTCTACCTGCGCGACGCGATCGACCGCATTCTGGCTGGACTCAAGGCCTGCCAGACTTCGCTCATCAACCTGGCCGAGCAGCACGCCGACACCGTGATGCCCGGCTTCACCCACCTGCAGGTGGCGCAGCCGGTCACGTTCGGCCACCACCTGCTGGCCTACTTCGAAATGCTGGCACGCGACGCCGAGCGCATGACCGACTGCCGCCGTCGCGTCAACCGGCTGCCTTTGGGCGCCGCCGCACTGGCGGGGACCAGTTACCCGATCGACCGCCAGTTCGTTGCCGACCAGCTGGGCTTCGACGCCGTGTGCGAGAACTCGCTCGATGCCGTGTCCGACCGCGACTTCGCGATCGAGTTTGCCGCTGCAGCCGCCTTGGTGATGACGCACCTGTCGCGCCTGTCGGAAGAGCTGATCCTTTGGATGAGCCCGCGTTTCGGTTTCATCGACCTGGCCGACCGTTTCTGCACCGGCTCGTCCATCATGCCGCAGAAGAAGAACCCCGACGTGCCTGAACTGGTGCGCGGCAAGACCGGTCGGGTGAACGGCCATCTGGTAGCGCTCTTGACCCTGATGAAGGGCCAGCCGCTCGCCTACAACAAGGACAACCAGGAAGACAAGGAGCCGCTGTTCGATACCGTCGACACGCTGACCGACACCCTGGCGATCTACGCCGACATGCTCACCGGTGTGACCGTCAAACCCGACGCGATGCGCGCAGCGGTGATGCAAGGCTTCGCCACGGCCACTGACCTGGCCGACTATCTGGTGAAAAAGGGCGTGCCCTTCCGCGATGCGCATGAAGTCGTGGCGCGGGCGGTGCGGGCGGCGGACAGCAGCGGACGCGACCTCGCCGAGCTGCCGCTCGCCGACTTGCAGGCGTTCAGCCCGATGATCGCGGACGACGTCTATGCCGTACTGACGCTGGAAGGTTCGCTCGCCGCCCGCAATCACCTGGGCGGCACCGCGCCGGCGCAAGTGCGTGCGGCGATCGGCCGCGCCCGCAAGCGGATTTAAGCCACAGGCTCAAGCCGGACCGGCGGCGCGTGCTCGCGACAGATCCGCCGCACCTCGGGGCTGGAGAGCTTTTCCTGCTTCAGCCCACAGAAGTAACTTCGCGGCCCCAGCCGCTGGTTGTGACGGCAGGTCGCACACACGCCGAAGGTGCGCTTGCCGCTCTGTGCCTGCACCTGGGCCAGCACCTGCCGCAACACCACCATCGCCGAGCTCACCCGCGCCGGGCTGGCAGTCTGCACGATGTCGCGCCAGGCGCCCCCGGCGCTCAGCGTCTTTAGCAGGTTGGTACCGCCTTCGGTCAGGATCAGCCGCACCACCCGGCCGTCGCGGGGATCGGCATAGCGCGAAATCAGGCGGCGGCGGGCCAGCACCAGTACGGTTTGCGATACCGTGCCCTTGGTCAGCCCGAGGTATTCGGTCAGCGCCTGCGGCGTGTTGCTGAAGCGGTTGGCCTGGTTGAGGTAGAACAGCACCTGCAGATGTACCGGCTGCAGCCCCTGCGCTGCGCCCGCCTGCCGCAAGTCGGCCCGGGTCAGCAGCGACAGCCGCTCGACCAGATCAAACAGGGTGAGCGCCTGGCTTTTCAAGTTTTAAGGGGCGGGATCAGAAGCGGACCATGATGCCGCCTTGCGCGGCGATCAGTGCAGCCAGCTTGTCGTAGAGCGGCTCGCCGCTCTTGGTGTCGAACCAGCCTGCGTCCAGCGGCTTGAAGTGGAAGCCGCCCGAGCGTGCGGCCACCCAGATTTCGCGCGCCACGCCGTGGCGGTTGATGATGATCTTGCTGCCATCGTCGAACTCGACCTCGATGATGCCATCGGCCGGCGTCTCGAAGTCCAGTTCGGCATCTTCCAGTACCTGTTCGATGCGGGCCAGGGTGGTGCCGGCGGCCTGGTTGAATTCGGCCTCGCTTGATTCGCTTCTCGTCATGATGTCCCGTGCTAACATTTCGCGCATGAAACTGCGCACCTTATATATAGTGTCCCTGTTGCTGTGCAGCCTCGGTCTGACGGCCTGCGGCTCCAAGGGTGACCTGTATCTTCCCGAAAATCCCCCCGCACCGCAACGGACTTCCAATTGAATACCCTGCATCGACTCGACGGCCGCCTCCATCTCGAAGGCGTGGCGCTGGACACGCTTGCCGAACGATTCGGCACGCCGCTGTATGTCTATTCCCGGCAGGCGCTCGAAAGCGCCTACCAGGCCTACGCCGACGCCTTTTCCGCAACACCCCACTTGATCTGCTACGCAGTCAAGGCCAACTCCAGCCTGGCGATTCTCAACCTGTTCGCCCGACTGGGCGCCGGCTTCGACATCGTCTCCGGCGGCGAACTGGCCCGCGTGCTGGCAGCCGGCGGCGATCCCGGCAAGGTCGTGTTCTCCGGCGTCGGCAAGACCGCGGATGAAATGCGTACAGCGCTCGCAGCCGGCATCCTGTGCTTCAACGTCGAGTCGGTCAGCGAACTGCACCGGCTCAGCCGCGTGGCAGGCGAACTGGGCAAGGCCGCGCCGGTGTCGTTCCGCGTCAATCCCGACGTCGACCCGAAGACTCATCCCTATATCTCCACCGGGCTCAAGGAAAACAAGTTCGGCGTGCCCATCGCCGACGCGCCCGCGCTGTATCGCCTGGCTGCCAGCCTGCCGAACCTGGAAGTCACCGGCATCGACTGCCACATCGGCTCCCAGCTGACCGACCTGTCGCCGCTGGCCGATGCCGCCGAC
>JAIBFE010000331.1 GCA_019459705.1 Thiobacillus sp.
CTGGGAACAGCGTCGAAGCGGGTGGGACCGTTGGGACCACGACTTCGCCCCGGCTCCCGCACCGTTGCCGGCTTACCAGCGGAATTATCCCGGCGACCGCTATCCGCGCGCAGTAGAACAGCAGCATACGATACGGTCCGAGAATTACCGCTACCAGCCGCGTGAGCCTGTCACGCAGCAGTATTTTAAACCGGGTGTGCAGCAAGAGAAGCAACGCCAGAAAGAGCAGCAACGCCAGCAAGATCAGGGCCAGCAAGAACAGCAACGTCAGCAAGAGCAACAACGCGAGAAAGAGCAGCAGCGTCAGCAAGAGCAGCAGCGTCAGCAAGAGCAGCAGCGCCAGCAAGAGCAACAGCGCCAGCAAGAGCAGCAGCGCCAGCAAGAGCAACAGCGCCAGCTAGAGCAACAGCGCCAGCTAGAGCAACAGCGCCAGCAAGAGCAACAGCGCCAGCAAGAGCAGCAACGCGAGAAAGAGCAGCAACGCCAGAAAGAGCAGCAGCGTCAGCTAGAGCAACAGCGCCAGAAAGAGCAGCAACGCCAGCTAGAGCAGAAACGCCAGAAAGAGCAGCAGCAGCGACAAGATCTGGAGCGGCAACGCTCCCAACCTGAACCGAAGGGCAAGGCCAAGGACCACAAGGCTGCGCCACAAGACCAGGTTCAAAAGGACAAGGATGCCCAGGAAGAGTATGAGCGGAAGAAAAAAGAGTACGAGGAGCGTTATCAGAATCGCTAGGGCGTGCTAACACGCATTTCTCGCTGCAACCCGGAGGGACGGGCCGACTCGGGCGCGTTCCTTTGTCACGTGCCGCTTGCAGCACTGCGATTAATGGAGTCAGTTCAGACTCCATTCAGGAACGATAGGGACAGGTCTTGCATTAAAACTTGGCGCAGGCGGCCCGCCCGCCCCGCAGCCGACCGGCCCCCGTGCTACCCTCCACCCCGCCATGCGACTCCCACAACTCCGACAACGTCTACGCGATCTGGGCGCGGCCCCATGCCATGAGGGGCGCGTGCTACGGGCGTGGGTTCAGGGGCGCTCGCTCGATACCAAGCGGCGGCGCGCCGAAGACTTTCTTCCGCTGGCGGTGCGCAACGAGCTTCCGGGCTTGTTCGATGAACTGAACGCGCTGGCGCGGGCGCATTCCGAGCACCCCGGCGAGGATGGCTCGGCCCGCCTGCTGGTGGCGCTGGCGGACGGGCAGACGGTGGAGACCGTGCTGTTGCCGCGCGACGGGGTGTGCGTGTCCACCCAGGTCGGCTGTGCGGTGGGCTGCGTGTTCTGCATGACCGGCCGCGCGGGTCTGCTGCGGCAGCTGAGCAGCGCGGAGATCGTGGCGCAGGTGGTGCTGGCGCGTAGCCGTCGCCCGGTGAAGAAGGTGGTGTTCATGGGCATGGGCGAGCCGGCGCACAATCTGGACAACGTGCTGGAGGCGATCGAACTGCTCGGCGTGGAAGGCGGCATCGGCCACAAGAATCTGGTGTTCTCCACGGTGGGCGACCGGCGTGTGTTCGAGCGCCTGCCGCAGTCCACGGTGAAGCCTGCGCTGGCGCTCTCGCTGCACACCACCGATGCTGCCCTGCGCCGGCGCCTGCTGCCCAGGGCGCCCGACATCGCGCCGGCCGAACTGGTCGAGCTGGGCGAAGCCTATGCCCGCCGCACCGGCTACCCGATCCAGTATCAGTGGACGCTGCTCGAAGGGATCAACGACAGCGAGGCCGAGCTGGAAGGCATCGCCCGACTGCTGGCCGGCAAGTACGCGGTGATGAATCTGATTCCCTACAACAGCGTCGAGGGTGTCGACGGCTTCGACTTCCGCCGCCCGAGCTGGGAGCGTGCGGCCGAGATGGCGCGCCGCCTGCACCGTCGCGGCGTGCTCACCAAGCTGCGTCACTCGGCGGGGCAGGATGTGGAGGGCGGTTGCGGACAGTTGCGGGCGCGGGTGCTGGGCGGTGCTGCAAGCACCTGAACTAATTAAAGGGGCCGGGCTGAACGAGCCCCAAGGTTTGCATTTAACAGGGGGGGGGAAATGACGGATGCAGCTGCGCGCGGGGAACGCCTGCGCAATCTGTTCGTGGTCGTGATCGTGCTGGGCGCAATCGCGCTGGCGTTGCTACCGAGGCTCAAGCTGGAAGCCGCTTCGCTTCCCAAGTTCGACCTTGCCGCCGAAGCCATGCCGCTTCCACGCCCCGTGGTCGAGCCGCAGGCTTTTCTCACCGGGGCACCGCCACTGCCAGCGTCTGTGCAGGCAACCCTCGACCATCGGCGTGCTTTTTTTGCGGGTGAATTTGCCCGGCTGGATGCGGCCATGCGCGAAGCGCATGACGAATACGTCAGCGGGCGCAGCAGCAGCCAGCATGCAACAGCGATCGTCGACAGCATTACCGACACGCAGTTGGCCGGCATCGACCGTTGTTCCGACTGGCTGCAGGCGATGCCGGATTCCTACCCTGCCCATTGGTTGTGCGCTGCTGTCTGGCAGAGCGGCGCGCGCTCCGCACGGGGCGGCAAGTACGCCAGCGAAGTCAGCGAGGGCCAATTCGCGCTGATGAATGAACGCCTTGAACGATCCAACGCTTTGCTGCAACGGGCCCTTGACCTGACGCCCAAGCCGATCGAGGCGCTGACGATGCTTGCGGCCAACCATCATCTGGACAGCAGGGGGCAGGAGGCCGAAGCCTATCTGCAGCGCGCCGAAGCGATCATGCCGCAGCATCCGGGCATCCATGGGGTGAGGATGAATTACGCGCTGCCGGAGTGGGGCGGTTCAGACAAGGCCGTGCGTGCTGCCCAGGCGCGGGCAAGAGAGGCGGGCGTCGGCGAATCGGACCTGCTCGATCTGGAAGATCGCTACGTCGCACGCCCATCGAAGCTGTCCACGCCGGGTGCGGCACGCGCCTACTGGGAGAACGCTATCCGCACGCATCCGACTCGCGAGCGCATGACGGCCCTGCTGCAGGATATGGTCAGGCTGGAAAACTGGCACGATGCCCTGCCGGTCGCAAGCCGTTTGATCGAGACCTATCCGGACGACGACAACGCCTACGCCCTGCGGGCCCGGATCAACAAGCAATTGGGTCAAATCGAGGCCGCACGCGCAGACTACCGCATGGCCGCCGCCATGGGTCACGCGCTCGCCCTGCAGGAGCTGATCATGGCGCATATCCGCGGCGGCCTCGGCCTGCCCGGGAAATCGTTCGGCGAAGTGGTCGAGTTGTGTCGGCATGGCGCTGCGCTGGGTTCTGGCGTCGGGGCGAATTGCGTCGGGTCCATGTACTTCGAGGCGGCCAGCAACGGCGTAGCGTTCCCGACCGATCCGGCGCAGGGCTATGCCTGGCATCAGGTTGCCGCGCGCGCGGGCCACTTCAATTCGCAATTCGATCTGGGATGGATGCTCTACACCGGCCGGGTGCCGGGCGTGGAGGCCGGCGCAGCCAGGAAAATCGGCACGTTCTGGTTGCGCCGTGCAGCCGAGCAGAACCATCCGTTTGCCAAGCGCAAACTCGAGGAGAATGGCATCAGCCCGTCTGAGAACGTGCCCTCCGGCCTGCTGGACAGTCTTGGCCTGGGGACCCTGACCGCATTTATCTACAATTAAATAGGCGGACAGTGAAGGCTCTGTATCGCAGATTGCTTTCTTTAACGTTGACCAGCAAGCAAGAGATACAAAAAACGCCATGAATCCGAAGATCGTTATCCGGAACGAAACCGATGCCGATGTGAGCGCGATAACCGAGGTGACCGTCGCCGCGTTCAAGACCCTTGCGATCAGCAATCACACGGAGCAGTTCGTCATCGCGGCACTGCGCGCCGCCGGGGCCCTCACGCTATCGCTCGTCGCAGAAGTGGAGGGCCGTGTGATCGGGCATATTGCGTTCTCTCCCGTGACCATTTCGGATGGCAGCCGGAACTGGTACGGCTTGGGACCCGTTTCAGTGTTGCCGGCGTACCAGCGGCAAGGCGTGGGTAAGGCCCTGATATGGGAAGGACTGGCACGGTTGAAAGCGATGAATGCGCAAGGATGCTGTCTCGTGGGACATCCGGATTACTACCGGAAATTCGGCTTCATCAACTTGCCGGGACTGGTGCTTGAGGGCGTGCCGCAGGAGGTCTTCTTCGCGCTGTCTTTCGACGGGCAAGTGCCGCAGGGCACCGTCGATTTCCACGAAGCATTCAAAGCGGATGGCCCGCAAGCGGGTGCAGGCGACGCTTTACCGCGCGCCTGACCCGCAGCGCTGGGCGATCTCGCGTACCAGGGGAGTCATCACTTCATGGGGGAAATCATGTATAGCCAAAGCAGCGTCTTGATCGTGTCGGGCCTCTTTATTTTCATGCTGCTTGCCATGGAAATCGGCTTTCGCAGCGGCCGTCGCAAACAGGCGAGCGTGGCTGAAGCGATCACGCAAGCCAATTCCGTTCTGGTCTCGATGCTGGGCCTGCTGGCGCTGCTGCTGGCCTTCACCTTTTCTGCGGCGCTGCAACGCTACGAAGATCGTAGCCAGACGGTCGTGGCCGAAGCCAATGCCATCGGAACCACGTATCTCAGGGCGCGACTTCTTCCCGGGGAGATGCCGGATGAGGTGCAGGCGCTGCTCCGCCAGTACCTGGATGCTCGCATTCAGGAAGGCCGCGTCGATGCCACGGAACCCGAATTGCACGAATCGCTGCAGCAGCAGGCACAACTGGTGCAGACACAACTATGGCGCCATGCCGTGAGGGCAGCAGAACGGGACAAGAGCGTCGTCACCAGCGGGCTCTTCATCCAATCGCTGAATGAACTCATCGATACATCCACCACCCGGAATGCCGCCTTGAACCGACAGGTACCGGAAATCGTGCTGTTCCTGATGATCGCGACGATCGTTCTGACAACGGCCACGCTCGGCTATGCGTCTGGAATTGCCGGGCATCGGGTCACCCTTGCTGCGTTCGTTCTGGTGATGCTCATCGCTCTGGTCGTTTACCTCATTATCGACCTGGACAGGCCTCGACGCGGTGCCATACAGGTTAGCCATGAAAGCATGCTGAGCCTTCAGCAAACCATCGGAGCCGTGCCAAGCCCCACCGTCCAACCTGCCAGTCAAATGAATTCAAGCAGGAACTAAAGGGGTCAGCTTGAACTGACCCGGATATTCCGGACATTTTTGAGTGGAGTCACAATTCACCTGAAGGTGGCAGATGGGCAAGGAAAGAGGCAAGCTGTCCACCTACGCGCCGAACGCCGCCACGTGGGTGACGAGGCCTTGTGTGTTAACGCCTTTCCATTCGGGGAAACGCGGCTCGGTGGTTCATGTGGCTGCGACTTACAATGCCCGTTACCGCCATGACAATGTGCATGCACGCTGGCGACACCGCTCAACCGAAAGCTCCCAATGCTCCGACTCAACTTCTCGATCGAACTGAATTACGAAATCGCCCCGCCCGGCTGCGATTTCATTTTCAGCATCCATGCCGCGCAAACCCCGCATCAGATTGTGGTGAGCGAGTCGCTGGGCATCAGCCAAAGCCTGCCACCGATTCTGTACACCGACCCGGTCGCGCACACGCGCTATCTGCGGCTCAAGGCTTTTGCCGGGCCGCTGACGGTGCGGTACGCCGCCACCGTGGATCTGGACCACCACACCGCGCAACCGGCGCAGCTCGGCGAGGTGGCTGTGGCCGATCTGCCGGGGGCGGTGCTGCCCTACATCTATCCCAGTCGATATTGCCAGTCTGACCGGCTGCAACGGCTTGCGGTCAAGGAATTTGGCCAGTTGTGGCAGGGTTACAGCCGCGTGCAGGCGATCCGCGACTGGGTATTGAATCGTGTCACCTTTCTCTCCAATTCCTCCACCGGCAACACGAGCGCGGTCGACACCCTGGTGGAAGAAGTGGGCGTATGCCGCGACTTTGCCCATCTGATGATTGCCCTGTGCCGGGCGGTCAACATACCGGCCCGCTTTGTCACCGGCATCGACTATGGTTCCGACCCGGCCCTGGGGCCGACCGACTTTCATGCCTATGTCGAGGTGTATCTGGGCGACCGCTGGTACATCTTCGACCCTTCGGGGGTAGCCATCCCGATGGGCTTTGTGCGCTTTGGCACCGGCCGCGATGCGGCCGACTCGGCTTTTTCCACCATGTTCGGCGGTGTGCGCGGGACCGCCCCGGTCATACAAATCGAGGCCATCCCCAATGCGCAGGGCGTACTGATGGTGCCCCGGCATGTGCCGTATGCGCTATCCACCGACGGGCAGGTTGAGCGAAATTGAAGTCAGCCCCGCAGACGCTGTACGGGGTCAGCTTGAACTGGACCGGGTTTTCAACCAACCTTGAGGTCAGGTCTTGCCTGTTGCCATTCAGCGACCCGACCTCACCCCTTCAACTTCGAAAACGCTGCTGCCATGGCGCCGCCCATCGGCGCTGAAGCGGGCGCACGATTCGGTTTCCCGCCCGCCGGTTTGCCCTGAGCGCGATTGTCCCGCTGCGGCCGCTGGGCCACTTGCGGCTTCTCACCCGTCTGCCCCGCCGTATCGCTCAGTCGCATCGTCAGCGCGATGCGCTTGCGCTTCTCATCGACCTCCAGCACTTTCACCTTCACGATCTGCCCGGCCTTGACCACGGTGTGCGGGTCCTTGACGAAGGTGTTGGACAGCGCCGAGATGTGGACCAGGCCGTCCTGATGCACGCCGATGTCGACGAACGCGCCGAATGCGGCGACGTTGGTGACGACGCCTTCCAGAATCATGTCCGGCTTCAAATCGGACAGGGTTTCCACGCCTTCCCTGAAGCTCGCGGTGGTGAATTCGGGACGCGGGGCGCGGCCGGGTTTTTCGAGTTCCCTGAGGATGTCGGTGATGGTGGGGATGCCGAATTTTTCGTCGCTGTACTTCGACGGATC
>JAIBFE010000352.1 GCA_019459705.1 Thiobacillus sp.
TACACCCTGGCCGGAACCGAAGTGTCCGCGCTGCTGGGCCGGATGCCGTCCGCGGTGGGCTACCAGCCGACGCTGGCCGACGAAATGGGCCGCCTGCAGGAGCGCATCACCTCCACCCGCACCGGTTCGATCACGTCCTTCCAGGCCGTGTATGTGCCGGCGGATGACTTGACCGACCCGTCGCCCGCCACCACCTTCGCCCACCTGGATGCGACCCTGGTGTTGAGCCGTCAGATCGCCGAACTGGGTATCTACCCCGCGGTGGATCCGCTCGATTCGACCTCGCGTATTCTGGACCCGCAGGTTGTCGGCGAAGAACACTACAACGTGGCCCGCGCCGTTCAGGGCACGCTGCAGAAGTACAAGGAATTGCGCGACATCATCGCGATTCTGGGTATGGACGAACTGTCGCCCGAAGACAAGCTGGCCGTGGCGCGTGCGCGTAAGATCCAGCGCTTCCTGTCGCAGCCCTTCTTCGTCGCCGAAGTGTTCACCGGCGCCCCGGGCAAGTACGTTACGCTGAAAGAGACCATCGCCGGGTTCAAGGCGATTGTCGACGGCGAATACGACCATCTGCCCGAGCAGGCCTTCTACATGGTTGGCCCGATCGAAGAAGCGGTCGAAAAGGCGAAGACGATTCAGTAAGGCGTAAAGCGTCAGGGGTGAGATGAAAATCGCCTCACCCCCGACGCCTCACCAGGAAACTACTATGGCCATGACAATCCACGTCGACATCGTCAGCGCTGAAAAATCACTCTACTCCGGCACTGCCGAAGTGGTGATCGCCCCCGGCCAGCGCGGTGAGCTCGGCATCTACCCGCGTCACACGCCGCTGTTGACCACGCTGAAGCCCGGCTCGGTGCGCATCAAGGTGCCGAACCAGGCTGAAGAAGAGCTGATCTATGTCTCGGGCGGCATTCTTGAAGTGCAACCGAACGTCGTCACCATCCTGTCCGACTCCGCGATTCGCGGTGCCGACCTCGACGAAGCCAAGGCGCTCGAAGCCATGCGTGCCGCGGAAGAGGCGATGAAAGACAAGGCCGCCAGCATCGACTACGCGCAAGCGCAGGCTGAGCTGGCGCAGGCCGTGGCCCAGCTGGCTGCGATCAAGAAACTGCGCAAACTGACCTGAGGGCCAGCAGACACTGCGTGCAAAAGGCAACTTTCGGGTTGCCTTTTTTTATGGGCGGAAAACGACGTGCAAGCCAGTAAAGTGGACTTGCCACTTTGCTTCATGTTTAAATCGCATAGGCTTTAAAAAAACAAAGGGAAGGGTTCGTTTCCAACATTAGCCAGTACGGACTGTGGATTATCCGTGCAGCGGACACTTTGCCAGACACAACATTTTTTAATCCATGACAGGAGGTTGACTATGCGTGCTTATTCTTTGGTTTTTTCGGTCCTTGGTGCGAGCCTGATTTCTGCTGGGGTCATGACGGCCCATGCTCAAGAAGGATTCTACGATCCGTCCAACAAGGCCAGCACAAGCGGCAAAACGATTGGCCATGAATTGTACAAAACGATCGGGTGTCCGGGCCGTGGACTGCTTGACAAACCGTGTGAGGCCCCCATAGAAAAGGATAGCGACGGTGACGGCGTACTCGACAGCAAGGACAAGTGCCCCGGTACGCCGGCAGGCCGCAAGGTCAATGCTGACGGATGCGAACTGGACAGCGACGGCGATGGGATTGTGGATGGTGACGACAAGTGCCCGACGGTGTATGCGAAAACCGCCGATGGCTGCCCGCTTCCTGTAGTCGAGACGCCTGCCCCTGCAGCGCTCGCTCCTGCGGCGCCGGTGAAAATGGTGCTTGAGGGCGTGAACTTTGATTACGACAAGGCCACCCTGCGCCCGGAAGACATCGCCATCATCGACCGTGATGCGGCCACCCTGGACAAATGGGGCAATGTGAACATTGAAGTTGCAGGGCACACAGATGATCGTGGCAGCGACGAATACAATTTGAACCTGTCGCAGCAACGTGCAGAGGCTGTCCGCAACTACCTGATCAGCAAGGGTGTCGCTGCAGACCGTCTGACTGCCAAGGGATATGGCGAATCGCAGCCGGTTGCCGGCAACGATACGGACGAGGGTCGCCTGAAGAACCGTCGTGTCGAACTGGTGCCGCTGAAGTGAGCGTTTCCAGGTAAGCCAATTACGGGGACTTCGGTCCCCGTAATTTTTTGTGGCGGTCGCTGAGGGCAGGGCTGGTTAGATCATGGGAGTTCAGCCAGTCCCGGTGCTGCCGGCATAACGGTGAAAACCGGGCAGTCTTTTCATCTGGACAGCCACCCACAGGCTTTATACTTGGCGCGCGTTTTGCTCACCCATTATGCTGATGCGATTCACCATTCAGACTGACACGAATGCATTCCATGCTTGAAATCCTGATTCTCGCCGCGGGCAAAGGCACCCGCATGCGTTCCGACCTGCCCAAGGTGCTGCACAAGCTGGCGGGCAAACCCCTGCTCGGGCATGTGGTCGATACTGCGCATGCACTCGGCGCGGCACAGACCTGCGTGGTGTACGGCTTTGGTGGCGAGGCGGTGCCGCAGGCGCTGGCTGATGACAAGCTGACGTTTGTGCTTCAGGCCGAACAGCACGGTACCGGCCATGCGGTGAAGCAGGCGCTGCCGCAGCTCTCGGACGACAGCGTTACATTGGTGCTCTATGGCGATGTGCCTCTGACCCGAACGGCAAGCTTGCGGCCGCTGGTGGCGACCGCGCAGGCTGGCGCGCTGGGGCTGCTGACGGTGAACCTGGCGTATCCGGATGGCTATGGCCGCATCGTGCGTGAAGACGGCAAGGTTACGCGCATCGTCGAACACAAGGATGCGACACCGACCGAGCGGGCGATCCAGGAAGTCAACACGGGTATCCTGGCCGTGGCGACGCGTCACCTGAAGCGCTGGATAGACGAGCTGAAAAACGACAACGCACAGGGCGAATATTACCTAACAGACATCATCGCACTGGCGGTGCGCGACGACGTGAGCGTGGAAACACATCAGCCGGCCTGCGACTGGGAGGTGCTGGGGGTGAACAGCAAGGCCCAGCTGGCCGAACTCGAACGCATCCACCAGAATGAAGTCGCCCAAGGGCTGCTCGATGCCGGCGTCACATTAATGGATCCGGCGCGGATCGACGTGCGTGGCACGCTGACCTGCGGGCGCGATGTCGTCATCGACATCAACTGCGTGTTCGAAGGCCTTGTGGAACTGGCCGACGGCGTGCAAGTGGGCGCCAACTGCGTGTTGCGCAACGTGAAGGTTGCCGCCGCCACGCGCATCGACGCCTTCACCCTGATCGACGATGCGCTCATCGGCGAGGCCAACCGGCTGGGGCCGTTTTCGCGGATACGTCCGGGCACGACGCTGGCGCGCGACGTGCACGTGGGCAACTTCGTCGAGATCAAGAACAGCCAGATCGACGACGGCTCCAAGATCAACCACCTGTCCTACGTCGGTGACACCACCATGGGCAAGAAGGTCAACATCGGCGCCGGCA
Organism: Thiobacillus sp.; assembly: GCA_019459705.1. Classification (GTDB taxonomy): domain Bacteria; phylum Pseudomonadota; class Gammaproteobacteria; order Burkholderiales; family Thiobacillaceae; genus Thiobacillus. The sequence continues at coordinate 3,509 of JAIBFE010000352.1, forward strand.
CCATTACCTGCAATTATGACGGCGCCAACAAGCATCGCACGGTGATCGAGGACGAGGTGTTCGTCGGCTCCGATACCCAGCTGGTGGCCCCGATCACGGTCGGCAAAGGCGCGACGCTGGGCGCCGGCACCACGCTGACCCGCGACGCGCCTGCCGGCGAACTCACCCTGTCGCGGGCGAAACAGCTCACCCTCAGCGGCTGGAAGCGGCCGGTCAAACAGAAAAAGGAAGCCTAAGCATGTGCGGCATTGTCGGCGCGGTTGCGCAACGTAACGTCGTTCCCATCCTGCTCGAAGGGCTGCGCCGGCTGGAATATCGCGGCTATGATTCGGCCGGACTGGTCATCATCGACGGCGGCATGAAGCGGGTGCGCAGCGTCGGCCGCGTCGCCTCGCTGGCGGCCGACTGCGCCGCGCAAGGGGTGCACGGCAACCTCGGCATTGCGCATACGCGCTGGGCCACCCACGGTGCGCCGTCCGAAGCCAATGCGCATCCGCACGTGAGCGGCACGCTCGCCGTGGTGCACAACGGCATCATCGAGAATCATGAAGCGCTGCGCACCCGGCTCAAGGCAGACGGGTTTGTCTTCACCTCGGAGACCGACACCGAGGTCATTGCGCACCTGGTCAACCTGTATTTCCGCCAGGGCAAGGATCTGCTCGCCGCCACCCGTGCGGCGGTAGCCGAACTCGAAGGCGCCTACGCCATCGGCGTGGTGAGTGAAGACTCGCCCAATCAGTTGGTCTGCGCGCGCAAGGGCAGTCCGCTGCTGATCGGCCTCGGCATCGAGGAGAACTTCATCGCCTCCGATGTCTCGGCGCTGCTGCCGGTAACCCAGCGCGTGATGTACCTGGAGGAGGGCGATGTCGCCGACATCGGCCTGCTGGCCGTGACGGTGTATGACGCGGCGGGCAAGCAGGCCGACCGCAGCGTGCACATTTCGGAACTGTCGGCCGACATGGCCGAGCTCGGCAATTACCGTCATTTCATGCAGAAGGAAATCCACGAACAGCCGCGCGCGCTGACCGATACCCTGCTGACCGCAGTGGCGCAGGATCGCGTGCAGGCCGAATGGTTCGGCTTTGACGCCGCCGAGGTGCTGGGCAAGGTGAACGCGGTGACTTTCCTCGCCTGTGGCACCAGCTACCATGCAGCGAAAGTGGCCACTTACTGGCTGGAGGAGATCGCCGGTATTCCGGCGTATGCCGAAATCGCCAGCGAATACCGCTACCGCACCTCGGTGCCGAATCCCGATGCGCTCATCGTCACCATTTCGCAATCGGGCGAAACCGCCGACACGCTGGCCGCGCTGAACCACGCCAAGGCATTGGGCCAGGACAAGACGCTGACCATCTGCAACGTGCCGGAGTCGGCACTCACCCGCGCCTCGCGCCTCAAGTTCCTCACCCGTGCCGGGCCGGAAATCGGTGTCGCCTCGACCAAGGCCTTCACCACCCAGCTCGCCAGCCTGTTCCTGTTGACGCTGGTGCTGGCCAAGCTGCGCGGGCGGCTGACCGTAGAGCAGGAGGCCGCGTACCTGAACGAACTGCGCAGCCTGCCGAGCAAGACGCAGAAGGTGCTGGCGCTGGAGCCGCAGGTCGAAGCCTGGTCACAGCGCTTTGCCAACAAGCACCATGCCCTGTTCCTCGGGCGCGGCGTGCATTACCCGATCGCGCTCGAAGGCGCGCTGAAGCTGAAGGAGATCTCCTACATCCATGCCGAGGCCTATCCCGCGGGTGAACTGAAGCACGGACCGCTGGCGCTGGTGGACGAGGACATGCCGGTGGTTACCATCGCCCCCAACGACCAGCTGATCGAGAAGCTGAAATCGAACATGCAGGAAGTGCGTGCGCGCGGCGGCGAGCTATATGTGTTTGCCGATGGCGACGTGCACATCGAGGAATCGGCCTTTGTGCATGTGATCAAACTGCCTGGCGGCAGCAACGGCGCGCTGTCGCCGATCCTGCACACCGTGACCCTGCAGATGCTGTCGTATCACGCCGCCTTGCAAAAGGGTACCGACGTCGACAAGCCGCGTAACCTGGCAAAGTCGGTCACCGTGGAGTGAGACAGGGCGGTATTGGTTGGTCTGCGGCTTGCCGCGTAGGCTAGCGAGAGCACTGCGAACTACGCAATTTGGCGAAATGCGTTACTGCCGAAGCGCGTCGGATTTTTTTACATACAATCCGGATGCTGTACAGGTGCGTTTGATAACTGATTGATAAATAAAAGCCATGCCTTGATGGCATGGTCATTGCTGAAGCGTGAGTGGCGCCGCGATGGCAGGCAACGAAGCCCCCATCCGCCACCTACTAAGAACAATCACGCTCAGGGAAAATCAAAAATGCGCTTGTCCAAAACACTGCAAAACGCAGTGCTGTCTTCTGTGTGCGCCTTTTCGGCGCTGCCGGCTCAAGCCGTGACGGTAGTGGATTTCAATTCTTTGGCCACGGTGACCGCAAATCCCACCGTCGTCGTCCCGCAACCCTATACTGAAGACGGTTTCCGCCTCACGACCATCTCCGGCTCGAGCAGTGCTGGCGGGACCATCTATGCTACGACGAACAATCATCCTCTCTGGATGGGGTCGCCCGCAGTGTTCTCCGGCGTCATCACCAACTACGGCAGTTCGTTCGTGCTGGATCGGGCCGACGGCGGAAAATTCGATCTGATCAGCATGGATGCAGCAGCATTCTCGAACGCTGGGGGCTACCGTCATTTCAATGTTTATGGATATCCGGCATTGGGGGGCGGGTTTGTTCACAAGTACGTTTATCTGGATGATTCGTACACGTCGCTGGAGACCCTCACCTTCGACAGCACGTTTTCCGGGCTCAACAAGATCGTATTCAGTTCGGTCTATGCACAAGTGGACAATATCAACCTGAGCGTAGCCTCGGTCCCGGAGGCGGATACCTGGGCAATGCTGCTGGCCGGGCTGGGGCTGGTGGGGTTCGCCGCGCGCCGCCGCACGGCGAGTTGATTGCATGGCAAATGAAAACGGCGGCCTCGATGGCCGCCGTTTTTTTATAGGGCGAATTCGCTCAATGCCGCTTGTGGTCTTCCTTCAGCGCCAGCGTGGCAACCTGGACGCGGTTTCTGAGGCCCAGTTTTTCCATGATGTTGCGCAGGTGGTTGCGCACGGTGTTTTCCGACAGGGTCATCTTGTAGGCGATGGCCTTATTGGAGAGTCCTTCCTTCACGTGGTCGACGATTTCCATCTCGCGCGCGGTCAGCGCCGACAGCGCGCTGTTGTTGAGTTCCCCGCGTGCCATTTTCTGCATGATGTTGAGCGGGAAGCTGCTCTGGCCGTCGCACACGCTGCGGATGGCGGCGAGCACCTGATCGGGATCGCTGGATTTGATGACGTAACCGTCGACACCGGACGAGATGGCTTCGGAGATTTCCTCGTCGGAGTCGGCAATGGTGAGCATGATGACCTTGATGCCGAGGTCGCGCAGGTCGGACACCAGATCCAG
>JAIBFE010000380.1 GCA_019459705.1 Thiobacillus sp.
GCTTCTTGGTGGCGGTGTCGGGGATCACGATCCCGGAAGCGGTCTTGCGCTCTTCTTCCATGCGCTTGACAATCACTCGGTCGTGCAGAGGACGGATTTTCATTGCAAAGTCTCCATTGCGTAACGTTGATAACCGGCAGCCGTGGGCTGCCCGAAAATAAGGAAGCGGCGAACATGGTGTTAGCACTCGCCGCCGTAGAGTGCTAATAGTAGGGGCGCACTGTGACAATTTCAACCACATGGATGATCTATTAAATAGAACCAGCGCAGCCGTCTGGCACCCCTGCACCCAGATGAAACAGCTGGAAGCCGCGCCCCCGATGGCGATCGCCCGCGGCGAGGGGGCGTGGCTGATCGACCCGGACGGGCGGCGTTATCTCGACGCGATTTCGAGCTGGTGGGTCAACCTGTTCGGCCATTGCAACCCGCGCATCAACGCCGCCATCACCGACCAGCTCGGCAGGATCGAGCATGTGATGCTGGCCGGGGCCACCCACGCACCGGTAGTGGAACTGTCGGAGCGGCTGGCGAAGCTGACCGGGCTCGGCCACGCGTTTTACGGCTCGGACGGTGCCTCGGCCACTGAAATTGCCCTGAAAATGAGCGCTCACTACTGGCGCAACTCAGGCCGGCCGGAAAAGAATGGCTTCATCAGCCTGAAAAATGGCTATCACGGCGAAACCGTCGGCGCGCTGTCGGTGACCGACATCCCCCTGTTCAAGTCCACCTACGCCCCCCTGCTGCGGCACACGGTGCAGGTGCCCACCCCGGATGCGCGCCTGGCCGGACAAGGGGAGTCGGCCGAGGCCTATGCGCTGCGCTGCGCCGACGCACTGGAAGCGCATCTGGCCGAACATGCCGCCGCCACCGCCGCCTTCATCGTCGAGCCGCTGGTGCAGGGCGCAGCGGGCATGGCGATGTATCACCCGACTTATCTCAGCCGGGCGCGCGAACTGTGTGATCGTTACCAGGTGCATCTGATCGCCGACGAGATCGCGGTTGGATTCGGCAGGACGGGCACCCTGTTCGCCTGCGAGCAGGCCGCCATCCGGCCCGATTTCATCTGCCTGTCGAAGGGCATCACCGGCGGCTACTTGCCGCTGTCGGCCGTGCTGACGACAGACGACGTCTACGCTGCGTTCTACGGTGACGCCACCGCACGCGGCTTCCTGCACTCGCACTCCTACACCGGCAACCCGCTCGCCTGCCGCGCCGCGCTGGCGGTGCTGGATATCTTCGAACACGACCGGGTTATTGTCGCCAACCGGGCCAGGGCCAGAGAATTCACAGGCATTCTGGCGGAAGTGGCCGCTCACCCACGGGTACGCCACTTCCGCCATCTGGGAATGATCTGGGCGTTCGATGTGGCGGATGCCACCCCGGGTTTTTCCGCCCGTTTTCACCAGGCGGCGCTAACACAGGGCGTATTCATGCGTCCGATCGGCAACACGGTGTATGCCATGCCGCCCTACGTGACTAGCGCGGACGAGATGCGCGGGCTGGCGGGCGCCATCCAGGCCTGCCTCGCCGATCCTGCCATCTAAACGCCTGCAATGCCGGACTTGACGCCATCGGGCGATGCGGACAGGATAGTAATCAGTCACTATCTAATCGGGGTCGAAGCATGTCTGAAAAACCCGCACGCCGGCGGCTCGGTGCCGACGAGCGACGCGAGGAAATCATCCGCGTGACGCTGGCGCTCGCCGCCAAGCAGGGCGTCGACGACGTCACCACCCAGGACATGGCGCAGGCGATGGGGGTGACGCAGGGCGCGGTATTCCGGCATTTTCCCAGCAAGGACGCGATCTGGCTGGCCGTGATGCAGTGGGTGCGTGATCGCCTGATGGACGTGCTGGGCCGTGCCGCCGCGCAGGGCCGCGACCCGCTCGACGCGCTCGAGCGCATGTTCTTCGCCCACATCGACTTCATCGCCGGCCATCCGGCAATTCCGCGGGTGCTGACCTCTGAGCACCTGCACGGCCGCAGCGGCGCGCTGCGCCAGCTGGTGACCGAAATCATGCTGGGCTACGAGGCGAAAATTGCCGGCCTGCTGGGCGATGCGCAGGCCCGGGGCCTGGCGCGCGCCGGCCTCGACCCCCACGCCGCCGCCACGCTCTACATTGGCATGATCCAGGGCCTGGTGCTGCAAACCTCGATTCTGCGCGGCCAGCGCACGCTTGCCGAACAGGCCCGCCGCACCTTCCCGGTATTCATAGAAGCCATCCGCCCCTGCCCCCCCGAAGGAGACACCCGATGAACCCCCGCCTTACCCTTGCCGCCACCGTCATTGCCCTACACCTCGGCGCCGCCCACGCGCAGGATCCGCACGCGCATACGCCTGCCGCCGACACCCGGGCGATCCTGCCGCTCACTCCCGACGAGCGCGCCGTCCTGCTGGACGAGATGCACCGGTTCCTCGACGGGGTGCAGAAGATCACCGCGGCGCTGGGCCGCGAGGACATGCCGGCCGTCGTCGCCGCCGCGCGCGGCGTGGGCCAGAAAATGGCGCACGAGGTGCCGCCTGCCCTGCGCGCGAAGCTGCCGATGGAATTCCGCCAGCTGGGTGCTTCGGTGCATGGCGATTTCGACCAGATCGCGCTGGACGCCGAGAGCCTGAAGGACGTGAGCTACAGTCTCAGCCAGCTATCAGCCACCCTGCAAAAATGCGTAAGCTGCCATACGATGTATCAGATCCAGGGGCCTGCGCTCAACGCCAGGCACTGATCCGCCATGAAGCCCAGCAAACGCAGTTTGATCCTGACCAGCGGCGCGCTGGCATTTTTGGCCGTTTTTGTCTGGCTGCTCGCCACGCGCGGGCCACTGGCACCGGTAGGGGTGGAAACCGCCACCGCCACGCGCGCCGATCTCAGCCCCAGCGTGTACGGCATCGGCACGGTGGAGGCGCAGCACGATTACTCGGTGGGGCCGATCCAGGCCGGCCGGCTGTTGCGGGTGCTAGTCGACCAGGGCGCTTCCGTAAAAGTCGGCCAGCTGCTGGCCGAAATCGACCCGGTGGACTTGCGCCAGCGTGCCGAAGCGGCGAGCAGCTCGGCCGCGCGGGCGCGCCAGGCCGCACAGGCGGCACAGGCGCAGGTGGCCGAGGCCGATAGCCGCGCACGGATGGCGCAGGCGAACAGCGAGCGTTACCAGGCGCTATACCGGCAGAATTTCGTCGCCAGGGAAATGGCCGAAAGCCGCCGCCACGAAGCGTCAGCCGCAACGGCAGCCCTGGCCGCGGCGCGCGCCAACGCCACCGGGGCGCTGCGCGAGATCGGTCGCGCCGAGGCCGAATTGCAGGGCATCGATCAGCTGCGCCAAAGCCTCAAACTGGTGAGCCCGATCAACGGCGTGGTGACGGCGCGCGAAGCCGAACCGGGCGCCACCGTGGTCGCCGGTCAGGCAGTCTTGCGACTGGTCGATCCGGCCCGCCTGTGGGTGCGCGCACGCGTCGATCAGGCGCGCGCGCAGGGCGTGCAGGTCGGGCAGGCTGCGGACATCGTGCTGCGCTCCGTGCCGGCTGCGACCTTGCCCGGAAAAGTAGTCCGGGTCGACCTGCAAAGCGATGCGGTGACCGAGGAGCGCATCGTCAATGTCACGTTCGATCCCGCGCCGGCGCAGCTGTATCTGGGAGAACTGGCGGAAGTGACCATCCGCCTGTCCGGCCTGCGCGATGTATTGACGGTGCCGCGCGCCGCGCTGGCGCAATTCGGTGGCCAGACCGGCGTGTGGCAGGTCAAGGCAGGCCGCGCGCGCTTCCAGCCGGTGCAGCCCGGCATGCAAACCGCTGAGCTGGTGCAGATCGTGTCCGGCGTGCAGGCCGGCGACCAGCTCATCGTCTACAGCGCGAAACAGCTCGACGACGGCGTGCGGGTGCGCGAAAAGCAGCTGACGCCGCGATAAGGGCCGCTCCGCCCATGACCGATCTCAACCATGATTAACCTCGCGCGGCGCGACATTGTCCACCACCTGAAAAGCTATCTGCTGACCGGGCTGGGGCTGGGCCTGCTGATTGGGGTGACGCTGACCATGGCCGGGGTGTACCGCGGCATGGTCGACGATGCCAAGGTGCTGCTGCATGCCGTCGACGCCGACGTCTGGGTGGTGCAGCAGAACACCCTGGGCCCGTTTGCCGAACCTTCCTCCGTGCCGGACGATCTCTATCGCGCGCTGCTGGGACTGGAAGGCGTGGCGCAGACCGGCAACGTCGCCTACCTCACCATGCAGGTAACACATCAAGGAAAAACGCAGCGTGTGATGGTCGCCGGCTTCGAGCCGGGCAAGCCAGGCGGGCCGTCATTCCTGGTGGCCGGCCGTCCCATCGCCCGCGCGCACTACGAGGCGGTGGCCGACGCCAAGACCGGCTTTGCGATCGGCGACGTGGTGCGCATCCGCCGCAACGACTACACCGTGGTCGGACTCACTCGGCGCATGGTGTCGTCCGGCGGCGACCCGATGCTGTTCATCCCGCTGAAGGACGCGCAGGAAGCGCAATTCCTCAAGGACAATGACGCCATCGTCGAGGATCGCAAGCGGCTCGAAGCCAACCCGGCGGTCAACCGCCCCGG
>JAIBFE010000381.1 GCA_019459705.1 Thiobacillus sp.
TCAAGGCCGGGGTGCAGGTCAGGGGGACGGTGCAGCGTCCGCTGGTGACGCTGTATTCCGATCCCGCGCTGCCGGACACCGAGAAACTTTCCTGGCTGGTGCTGGGGCATGGCCTGGACAGCGGGGGGCAGCAGGAGTTTGCCTTGCTGCAGATCGCCGCCGGCGCGCTGCTGAGCCAGACGGAATCGGTGAATTTTCAGGCGCAGCTTGCCGACGCGCTGCGTATCGACACGTTCGACGTGCGGGCGGGCGAGGGCGAAGATCTCACCAGCACCGTGGTCAGCGTCGGCAAGCGGCTGTCCTCGCGCGCCATGCTGAGCTACGAGCAAAGCCTCGACGGGCTGAGCCAGGTGGTCAAGGTGCTGTATCAGCTGTCGCCGCGTGTGCGGCTGGAAGCCCAGGCTGGACAGCAAAGCAGTTTCGATGTGTTTTACACCCGCGAATACGACTGAATGCGCGGGTTCCTCGAAGGACACAAAATCCGGAAAGCGCGCAGGGCTGCAGCGGGGATCGGCAGCATTTCTCCCTCTGGCCTGCTTTGCGCACCTTCGCATCCTGCGTCGATAGATATGCAGTTTCCCGGCTTAAACGATCAAATCCCGATGGTAGAATCCGGCGCATGTTCGACGTTCGCATCATCGCCATGAGTTTCACCTGCCGATTGCCGGCCCTGTCCGGAGGCTGCTGCTGATGCGTATCCTGCTGTCCAATGACGACGGTTATTTTGCCCCCGGCCTCGCTGCGCTGGCGCAGGCGCTCGCGCCGCTCGCCGACATCACCGTGGTGGCGCCCGAACGCGACCGCAGCGGCGCCTCCAATTCGCTCACGCTCGATCGCCCGCTGATGCTGCGCCAGGCGCCGGGCGGTTTCCATTACGTCAACGGCACCCCCACCGATTGCGTGCATCTGGCCGTCACCGGCATGCTCGACCATATGCCCGACATGGTGATTTCCGGCATCAACCACGGCGCCAATATGGGGGATGACACCATCTATTCCGGCACCGTGGCCGCCGCCACCGAAGGCTATCTGTTGGGCATTCCGTCGATTGCGGTCTCGCTCGCCAACCACAACGCGCAGCACTTCGACACCGCCGCGCGCGTGGTGGCCGATCTGGTGCAGCGCATCCAGACCAAGCCGCCCACCGAGCCGATGCTGCTCAACGTGAACGTGCCGGACCGCGCCTGGGGCGAACTCGGCGGCGTCAGCGTGACGCGGCTGGGCAAGCGCCACAAGGCCGAATCGGTGGTGAAAACCACTAACCCGCGTGGCCAGATCGTGTACTGGGTGGGCGCCGCCGGCGCCGCGCAGGACGCGGGCGAGGGCACCGATTTCCATGCCGTGGCCAACGGCTACGTTTCAATTACTCCGCTGCAAATGGATTTGACCCGTTTCAGCCAGATGGACAGCGTGAACGCATGGCTGAAACCCTGAACCCGCGCGCCGGAATCGGCATGACCTCGGCGCGCACGCGCGGTCGCATGATCGAGCGCCTGCGCGAGCAGGGCATCAAGGACGAAACCGTGCTGGCGGCGATGGGCAGCGTGCCGCGCCATCTGTTCGTCGACCAGGCGCTGGAATCGCGTGCCTACGAGGATACGGCGCTGCCGATCGGTTTCGGGCAGACGATATCCAACCCTTACATCGTTGCGCGCATGGCCGAACTGGCACGCCACGGCGAGAACGGCCAGGGCCGGCCGCTCGGACGCGTGCTGGAAATCGGGCTGGGCTGCGGCTATCAGGCGGCCGTGCTGGGCAAGCTGGCACGCGAGGTGGTGTCGATGGAGCGCATCGCCGCGCTGGTCGGCAAGACGCGGGTGCGGCTGCGCGAACTCAGGGTGAACAACGTCAAGCCCAAGCACGGCGACGGCATGCATGGCGCGAAGGACTTCGCCCCGTTCGATGCCATCGTGATCGCCGCCGCGTTTTCCGAAGTGCCGCAGGAATTGCTGGCGCAGCTGGCCGACGGCGGACGTCTGGTGATGCCGCTCGGCAATACCGCGCAGACCTTGTGCGTGATGGAGTGCCAGGGCGATACCTATACTGAACGGCTGCTCGAAGGGGTGAAGTTCGTTCCCCTGCTGCCAGGGGTGGCGTAATGAAAGCGGTTGCTGGGCATGGCGTGAGGTTTGCCGCTGTCGCGCTGGCGGCATGGGCGCTGACTGCCTGCACCGCGCCGGGGCCGGCGCCGGTGAGCGACCGCTCCCGCATGGTTGCCCAATCCGGGGCGCCGCGTCCGGCTACGCCGCAGATCGCGCCGTCAACCAATGGCCGGCATACCGTGCAGCGTGGCGATACGCTATATGCCATCGCCTTCGCCAACGGTCTCGATTACCGCGAGATCGCCATCTGGAACCAGCTCGAATCGGCCGACCTGATTCTGGTCGGTCAGGTGCTGCGTCTGTCGCCGCCGCCGGGCGCGGTCGAAATCAGGCCGCTCGACGATGAGCCTGCGCCGAGTGCGCGCCCGTTGGTCGAATCGCCTGTGCTGCGCGAACCGCAGGCAGTGTTGCTGCCGTATTCCGAGGCCAACTGGACGCAGGTGTCGACCCCCCGCCCGGCGGTGGCCGTTGCGCCTGTCGCGCCGCCGCCAGCGCCTGTCGCGACAAAGCCCCAGGTTCCGGCGCCCGCTGCGAACGCGGCGGTCGACACCTGGCTGTGGCCGGCAGACGGCACGCTGGCTGGACGTTTTGGCGCAGCGGGCGGCAAGGGAATCGACATTGTGGGGCAGCGCAATGCACCGGTGAAAGCGGTGGCGCCCGGCAAGGTGGTATATAGCGGCAGCGGCCTGCGCGGTTACGGCCAGCTGCTGATCGTCAAGCATGCGGGCGAATTCCTGTCGGCCTACGCCCATAACGAATCGATCCTGGTGAAACAAGGCGACATGGTGGCCGCCGGGCAGAAGATCGCCCTGATGGGGGATAGCGACGCCGACCGGGTGAAACTGCATTTCGAGATCCGCCGTTATGGCAAGCCGCTTGACCCATTGACTTATCTGCCGGAGCGTTCATGAGCCGCGAACACAGCGATGAATCGGAAGACCTGACGCCTGACGAAGCTGAAATCGAGGCGGAGCAGCAGACAGGAGCGGACACCAGCGAGGAGCTGGCTTCGGCCATCCTCGACGAGCCGCAGGTCGATGTCACCCAGCTGTATCTCAACGAAATCGGCCAGGCGCCACTGCTGACCGCAGCGGAGGAAGTGGCGCTGGCGCGGCGCACGGTGCAGGGCGATTTCGAGGCGCGCCAGACCATGATCGAGCGCAACCTGCGGCTGGTGGTCAACATCGCCAAGCATTACGCCAACCGCGGCCTGACCCTGCTTGACCTGGTGGAAGAGGGCAACCTCGGCCTCATCCACGCGCTTGAAAAATTCGACCCAGAACGCGGCTTCCGTTTCTCGACCTATGCCACCTGGTGGATCCGCCAGAACATCGAGCGCGCGATCATGAACCAGTCGCGCACCATCCGCCTGCCGGTTCACATCATCAAGGAACTGAACATCTACCTGCGTGCCAAGCGCCATCTGGAAACGCACGGCGTCACCGACGCCAGTTCGGACGACATTGCCGCGTTGACCGGACACCCGGTGGCAGACGTGCGTCGCATAATGCAGCTGAACGAGCGGGTCGCCTCGCTCGATGCGCCGCTCGATGTCGATCCCACCCTCTCGCTGGGCGAGGCCATCGCCGACGACAACGCCCACCTGCCGGATGAAATGCTGCAGCTGGAGGAAATCGAGCACCATGTTCACGAATGGCTGACCCAGCTCAACGACAAGCAGCGCTGGGTGATCGAGCGGCGCTTCGGCCTGAACAACTGTGAAGCCTGCACCCTGGAAGATCTGGCGCTGGAGCTGCAGGTGACGCGCGAGCGCGTACGGCAGATCCAGATGGAGTCCCTGCGTGTGCTGCGGCAACTGTTGCGGCGGCGCGGCGTGTCCAAGGACGAACTGTTCTGACCCGGCGTGCCGTTGCCATGATCGACTGGCCGCAGATCGACACTGTCTTCCTCGACATGGACGGCACCCTGCTGGACCTGTATTTCGACAACCACTTCTGGCGCGAACACATGCCGCGCCGCTATGCCGAATACCACGGGCTCGACGAGGCCGTGGCGCGCGCGCACCTTGATCAGCACTACGAACGCCACGCCGGAACGCTCAACTGGTATTGCCTGGATTTCTGGAGCAGCGAGCTTGCGCTCGACATCGTGCAGTTGAAGGAGGAGGTCGTGCATCTCATTGCCGTGCGCCCCGACGTGCCGGCTTTTCTACAGGCGGTGCGCGCATCGGGTCGCCGGCTGGTGATGGTGACTAATGCGCATCCGAAAAGCCTCGGCCTCAAAATGCGGGAGACCCGTATCGATGCCTATTTCGATGCGCTGATTTCGTCCCACCAGGTTGGCCTGCCCAAGGAGCATCCGGATTTCTGGCAGGGGCTTCAGGCGATCGAGCCGTACGACAAACATCGCACCCTGTTTGTCGATGACAGCCTGCCGGTGCTGGAGAGTGCCCAGGCCTACGGCATCGCGCAACTGCTGGCGGTGTGCAATCCCGATTCACGGCAGCCGCACAAGGATTGCGGGGCATTTCAGGCGATTACGAGTTTCGAGCAGGTGATGCCGGGCGCGTGAGCTGTCGTTGCTAGGCGCGTGATGCCGAAGCACCTTTGAATAGTTAAACCTTCACAGGGCTGCTGACCGTTGGCCGGGCTACCCCCGGCCAACGATCCTTGGCCCTGCGAAAGCGCCAGCTACTCAGTCGTGCTCCGCGCCAAACCAAAGACTGAGTTGCTTCGGTGCTGAGCGCCTCGCAATGACGCTCAGTTCCCAGCCGCAGGCTCGATCAGCACCGCCGCCCCCACGCTTCGCCCCTCTGCCGCCAGGATGTTGTAGGTGCGGCACAACGCCCCGATGTCCATCACTTCCAGTCCGATCCGGGCATCCATCAGCGCGCGCGTCAGCGAGGGATGGGGGAAGCGCAGGCGGGCGCCGGTGCCCAACAGCAGGATGTCGAGTTCGCGGCCGGCGACCCATTCGAAATGGTTGGCCGTCAGCGCCTCGAAACCCAAGCCGGCCCAGGGGGCGATCTCGACGCCGCGCGCGGTCAGCAGCAGGCTGGCATCAAAGCGTTGGCCGTTGATGAAGACGTGGTCGTCGCCATAGCCGGTAAACAGCAGCTGGCCGGCGTCGGTGCTGAGATGGAGCTTCATGCCAAAACCTTAGCAGATTCCGGTTGGGCAGAGAGCGTCCGCGTGTGCGAACCCATGCCGCTGCACCGGGTTTTGTTTGCCGGGGCAGGGCGCCTCCGGTAAAATCGGGCGTTTTCCAAGGCTTTGTTTTGCCTTGGTTTTACGCACCGGGAAAACACCGTGACGGCTGACAACAAGCCACGCTTACGCACCATTCATAAATCGTCCAAGCTCGACAACGTCTGCTACGACATCCGCGGGCCGGTGATGGCGCGCGCCCGGCAGATGGAGGAAGAAGGCCATCGCATCATCAAGCTGAACATCGGCAATCCCGCGCCGTTCAGCTTCGAGGCGCCGGAAGAAATCGTGCAGGACGTGATCCTCAACCTGCCGAATGCGTCGGGCTACAGCGATTCCAAGGGCCTGTTCGCGGCGCGCAAGGCGATCATGCACGAGACCCAGCGCAAGGGTATCGCCGGCGTGCAGATCGACGACATCTTCATCGGCAACGGTGTCTCCGAGCTGATCGTGATGTCGATGCAGGCGCTGTTGAACAACGGCGACGAAGTGCTGGTGCCGGCGCCCGACTACCCGTTGTGGACCGCTGCGGTGAGCCTGGGCGGCGGCAAGCCGCGTCACTACCTGTGCGACGAGGGTGCCGGCTGGCTGCCCGACCTGGACGACATCCGCGCCAAGATCACGCCGCATACGCGCGCTATCGTCATCATCAACCCCAACAATCCGACCGGCGCGCTGTACCCGACTGAACTGCTGCTGGAAATCCTGGAAATCGCGCGCCAGCACCAGCTCATCGTCTATGCCGACGAGATCTACGACAAGGTGCTGTACGACGGCGTGGTGCACACTTCGATCGCTTCGCTGGCCGAGGACGTGCTGGTCGTCACCTTCAACGGTCTGTCGAAAAACTACCGCGCCTGCGGCTACCGCTCGGGCTGGCTGATCGTGTCGGGCGACAAGCGCCATGCGAAGGATTATCTGGAAGGCCTCAACATGCTGGCGTCGATGCGCCTGTGCTCCAACGTGCCGGGACAGTATGCGATCCAGACTGCGCTGGGGGGCTACCAGAGCATCAACGACCTG
>JAIBFE010000002.1 GCA_019459705.1 Thiobacillus sp.
GCAGACCTGCACGCAGACGCCGCAGTCGACGCAGGTTCCGAGGCCGGCTGCCTTGTAGTCGGTTTTCTTGCTGCGCGGCCCGTGCGGCTCGCCGATGGAGCTGTCGTAGGTCACGGTCAGCGTGTCGGAATCGAACATCACGCTCTGGAAACGCGCATACGGGCACATGTACTTGCACACCTGCTCGCGCATGAAACCGGCGTTGCCCCAGGTGGCAAAGCCGTAGAACAGGATCCAGAACGTTTCCCACGGGCCGAGGCTGGCCTGCATCACTTCGGCAGCCAGCGTCTGGATCGGGGTGAAATAGCCGACGAAGGTAAAGCCGGTCCACAGCGCGATCAGCACCCAGACGACATGTTTGAGGCCGCGTTGGCGCAGTTTGGCGGCGTTCCATGGTGATTTGTCGAGCTTGCGGCGCGCGAGATGGTCACCTTCCAGCCAGCTTTCCACCCACATGAAAATTTCGGTATATACGGTTTGCGGGCAGGCGTAGCCGCACCACAACCGCCCGGCCACCGCCGTGAAGAGGAACAGCGCCAGCGCCGACAGGATCAGGATGCCCGTGAGGTAGACGAAATCCTGCGGCCAGAACACCAGGTCGAAGATGTAGAACTTGCGCGCAGCCAGGTCGAACAGCACGGCCTGGCGATCGTTCCATTGCAGCCAGGGAAGGCCGTAATACAGCACCTGCGTCAGCAGGACCAGCGCAATGCGCCAGTTGGCATATACCCCATGCACTGACCGCGTCTGGATGGTTTGCCGGATCGCGTAGAGCTGTTGTTCGATCGGGGCGTCGGCGGGCTGCTTGTCGTCTGTCACTGGGTTTTCCGTGGAAATCTGAGCCGCTTGAATGCACTGTCCACTGAATCCCGGTCCAATGCACTCAAGCGGCTCGCCGGGAGGAACCCGGCGAGCGCCTGATGGTTATTTACTGCTTCTGTGACAGGCCATACACATAGGCCGTCAGCAGATGCAACTTGGCTTCCTTGTTGGACGTGGTGCCGAGCGTTTGCTCGATGCTCGGCATCATGCCGTTGCGGCCCTTGGAAATGCTCTCGATGATGGCCGCTTCGGACCCGCCGTACAACCACACCTTGTCGGTGAGGTTGGGCGCGCCCATCGCCTGCATGCCGGTGCCGTCCGGCATGTGGCAGGCGGCACAGTTTTCCTCGAACTTCGTTTTGCCCGAGGCGGCCAGACCGGCGTCGTGCTGGCGACCTGACAGCGACAGCACGTAATGGGCCACGGCCTTGGTGCCATCCGCACCCAGTGCGTCGCCCAGTGCGGGCATCACCCCGGCGCGGCCGTCGGTGAGGGTGGCCTTGATGGTGTCGGGATCGCCGCCGTAGAGCCAGTCGCCATCGGTCAGGTTGGGGAAGCCGCGGGCACCCGCCGCATCCGAACCATGGCACTGCGAGCAGTAGGTCAGGAACAGGTTCTTGCCGATCGCACGCGCGTCCGCATCGGCGGCCACGGTGGCGACGTCCTGCTTCATGAACCCGGCGTAGACCGGCTGGAATTTGGCTTCGGCGGCCTTCACCTCGGCCTCGTATTCACCGATCTGCGTCCATTTCAGCATGCCGGCGTAATTACCCAGCCCCGGCCACAACGCCAGATACGCCAGCGCAAACACCAGGGTGCCGTAGAACAGCCCCAGCCACCAGCGCGGCAGCGGGTTGTTCAGATCCTGCAGGTCGCCGTCCCAGGTGTGCTCGATCAGTTCGGCCTTTTCGCCGGGTGCGAGCTTGCGGGTGGTCTGCGATTTGAGAAACACCCAGGTGCCGATGATGCTTACCAGGGTGAGGACGCTGATATAAATCGGCCAGAAGCCGTGTGTGAAATCACTCATTGCTTGTCTCCTTGTTTGGGCGGGGTGTCATCGTCGAAGGGCAGCTTGCCGGCATCCTCGAAACGCTGCTTGTTGCCCTTGCTGTAGGCCCACCAGACGATGCCGATGAACACCACGATGAAGACCACCGTAACGATGCCGCTGATGGTTCCGCTGTCCATGCCTTGCTCAGTTCTTCGGCGCGTGGACGCCCAGTACCTGCAGGTAGGCGACGACCGCATCCATCTCGGTCTTGCCTTCCAGCTCGGCCGGCGCGCCAGCGATGTCCGCCTCGCTGTAGCCGTGGCCCACCAGATTCAGCGTGCGCATCTTTTTCTGGATCGCCGCGTCCTTGAGCGGACGGTCGAGCCAGGGATAGGCCGGCATGTTGGATTCCGGCACCACATCGCGCGGATTCATCAGGTGAGCGTAATGCCAGGCATCGGAGTAGCGGCCGCCGACGCGCTGCAGATCGGGTCCGGTACGCTTGGAGCCCCACAGGAAGGGGCGGTCGTAGACGAACTCGCCGGCCACCGAATAGTGGCCGTAGCGCTCGGTCTCGGCGCGGAACGGACGCACCATCTGCGAGTGGCAGCCGACGCAGCCTTCGCGGATGTAGATGTCGCGTCCCGACAGCTGCAAAGCCGTGTAGGGCTTGAGCCCCGCCACCGCGGTGGTGGTGGAGGTCTGGAAGAACAGCGGCACGATCT
>JAIBFE010000163.1 GCA_019459705.1 Thiobacillus sp.
CTGGATGGCCGCCCACAGGTCGGGGTCGGTCTTGGCGAGGGTGTCTTGGCGGTTGAACATGGCAGTCTGAGGCTGGGCTGAAAGACCGCGATTTTAACACGCAGCGCTTTGGCGAGCGGCTCGTATAATCGGCCAAAACCCGGGACCCATCCATGCAAAGACGAGATTTCCTGACAGGCGCCGGCGTCGCCGCCATGCTGCCGCTGGGCGCGGTGCAGGCGGCACCCGAGGCGTTGAAACAGCTGCCGGCCATCCGCTGGCGGCTGGCCTCAAGCTTCCCCAAGAGCCTCGACACCATCTACGGCGCCGCGGAGACCCTGTCCAAACGCGTTGCCGCCCTCACCTCTGGCCGTTTCCAGATCCGCGTCTTCGCCGGTGGCGAACTGGTGCCCGGCCTGCAGGTGCTCGACGCGGTCGGCAACGGCACCGCCGAATGCGGTCACTCGGCCGGCTACTACTACGTCGGCAAGAACCTCGGACTCGCCTTCGACACCGCCGTGCCCTTCGGTCTCACCGCGCGTCAGCAGAACGCCTGGATGTATGCCGGCGGCGGCATCGAGGCGCTGCGCACGCTCTATGCAAAATACAACGTCATGCAGTTCCCCGGCGGCAACACCGGCACCCAGATGGGCGGCTGGTTCAGAAAGCCGATCAAATCGCTGGCCGATTTGCGCGGCCTGAAAATGCGCATCCCCGGCATCGGCGGCCAGATCATGGCCAAGCTCGGCGCCGTGCCGCAGACCCTGCCCGGTGGCGACATCTATCCCGCGCTCGAACGCGGTGCGCTCGATGCCGCCGAATGGGTCGGTCCGTACGACGACGAGAAGCTCGGCTTCCACAAGATCGCCAAGCACTACTACTATCCCGGCTGGTGGGAAGGCGGGCCGCAGCTGAGTTTCTACGTCAACCAGGCGGCGTGGAAAGCGCTGCCCGAGCAGTACCGGCAGGCCTTCGAGGTCGCCACCGCCGAGGCAAATCAACTCATGCTGGCGCAATACGACGCCAAGAATCCGCCCGCGCTGCTGCGCCTGGCGGGGCAGGGCGTCCAGCTGCACCCGTACCCGAAGGACGTGATGCTCGCCGCGCGGCGCGCCACCTTCGAGCTGTACGAGGCGGAAGCGAGGACCAATCCCGACTTCGCCGCGATCTACCGTCCGTGGAAAGCGTTCCGCGACACCGAGTTCCAGTGGTTCAAGGTCGCCGAAGCGGCGTATTCCAACTTCAACTACTACGTGAAATGATGTCGCATCGCACCGCTTTTGAAGCGGAATAAGGAGCACGCATGAACCGCCTCGACCAGCTGATCACCACCTTCGACCTCGGCCTGCGCACCATCTTCGCCAGCCCCCACGCCGGCCGCCCCTATCCCGGCACCGGACCCGAGGCCGAGATGAGCGAAGCCGAACGCGCGCAAGCCGCCGCGCTCATGCGCGTCAATCACGTCGGCGAAGTCTGCGCGCAGGCGCTGTATGCCGGCCAGGCGCTCACCGCCAGGAATGAAAAAGTGCGCGCCGAACTCGAACAGGCCGCACGCGAGGAAACCGACCACCTCGCCTGGTGCGAGACGCGCATCGTTGAGCTCGGCGGCCGCAAGAGCCTGCTGAACCCGCTGTGGTTCGGTGGCGCTTTTGGAATGGGTGTGGTGGCAGGGATGCTGGGCGACAAATGGAACCTCGGCTTCCTCGCCGAAACCGAGCGCCAGGTCGAAGCGCACCTCAATGGGCATTTGCAGCAGCTGCCGGAAGCCGATGCCAGGAGCCGCGCTGTCGTCGAGCAGATGAAGCTCGACGAAGCGCATCATGCGCAGACCGCGGTGGACCACGGCGGCGCGCCGTTGCCGGCGCCGGTGAAGATGGCAATGCGCTTTGCGGCGGACGTGATGCGGCAGACGGCGAGCCGGGTTTAGCGTGGGCTGAATAGATTGCTGACTCGCAGCCCCGAATTAAATCTACCCATTCCCGCGCATCGGCCTATGATCAACCTGTGTTGTGTTCGCTTGTGCAAATCCAGGCCCGACACTTCTGAAGCCACTGCAAGGAGAATCACCATGGCAAAAGGCCAGTTACGTGGAAACAAGGAAGCAAAGAAACCCAAGAAGCCGAAACAGGTTGTCGTTCCGGTTGGATCGTTCATTACGCCGCCCAAGGCTGCCAACCCGACAAAAAACCAGCACTGAGGGCTGAGGGGCATCTAGAAAACGCCACCGTCGAGGTGGCGTTTTTGCGTCCGGCATCCGGGACAGGATCGGGCGGAACTGCCGGGTTTTCCGCACGGCCTCAAATGGCGACAATAGCCAGATGGTCAGCGCCACTTTCCGCTTCTACGAAGAACTGAACGACTTCCTGGCGCCTGCCCGGCGCAAGCAGGAATTTTCGGTGCCGTGTGCACAGGGGGCGACCACCAAGCACATGATCGAGGCGCTGGGCGTGCCGCATACCGAGGTGGAGCTGATCCTCGTCAACGGCGAGTCGGCGGACTTCGATCGTCTGCTGCAGGACGGCGACCGGGTGGCGGTGTATCCGCCCTTCGAGGCGCTGGACGTGACGCCACTGCTGCGGGTGCGCGACACGCTATTGAGAGAAACGCGCTTCGTCGCCGATGCGCACCTCGGCGGACTGGCGCACATGCTGCGCATGCTGGGCTTCGACACGCTGTACGACAACCACTTCCAGGATGACGCCATCGTGGCGATTGCCGAGCAGGACGGCCGCATCGTGCTGACGCGCGATCGCGAAATGTTGAAGCGCCGCGCGGTCACGCACGGTTGTTATGTGCACACGCTTAAATCGGAGGATCAATTAAGGGAAATCGTCGAGCGGCTCGACCTGGCGCGCAGCGCGCGGCCGTTCACACTGTGCCTGCACTGCAATGCGCCGCTGCGCCCGATCGACAAGGCGAGCGTGCTCGATCGCCTGCCGCCCCGGGTGCGCGAACACTATGAGCGATTTTCCACTTGCGATGCGTGCGGGCGCGTGTACTGGGAGGGTTCGCACTGGCGCAACATGCGGCGTGTGCTGGACGGGGTGCTGCCCGGCGATGAAACTTGAGCGGCATCACGCAGTCCATCCCTGAGCTTGAAAGGATGGTCGATGAACAAACTGAAACTGCAAATCCTTGCCTCCTTGCTTGTCGGGCTAGCGCTGACTGGCTGCGACGAAGCGCCTGTCGGCGCGGCAGGCGAAGCCCGTGCGGAGGAAACCCCGCTCGATCGCAAGCTGGACCCCGCGCAGGTGGCGCGCGGCAAGGCGGTCTATGAGAAGGTCTGTCTGGAATGCCATGGCGCCGGCGGCAAGGGCCAGCGGGGCGACTGGCGCATCCGCGACGCGGACGGCCACTTCCCGCCGCCCCCGCTCGACGACAGCGCGCACGCCTGGCATCACCCCACTGCGGTGCTGCTGGACGTGATCCGCGACGGCAGCCCGCAGGGCCAGGGCAAGATGCCGGCCTGGAAGGGCAAGCTCAGCGAACAGGAGATGCAGGACGTGGTGGCCTATATCAAGTCGCTTTGGTC
>JAIBFE010000021.1 GCA_019459705.1 Thiobacillus sp.
GTCGGCGCGGCTGACCGACAGCCCCTTCTTCGTCATCGAGGCCGATGAATACGACACCGCCTTCTTCGACAAGCGTTCCAAGTTCGTCACTACCGCCCGCGCACCGTCATCCTCAACAACCTCGAATACGACCACGCCGACATCTTCCCCGACCTCGCCGCCATCGAAACCCAGTTCCACCACCTGGTGCGCACCGTCCCCGGCAACGGTCTCATCGTCGCCAACGGCCGCGAGGAAAGCCTCGACCGCGTGTTCGCGCGCGGCCTGTGGACCCCGGTGGAAAAATTTGGCGGCAGCGGCGGCTGGACCGCCGGCGAAGTCGATGCCAACGGCCACTTCGACGTCTTCTTCGACGGCGCATTGCAAGGCCGCGTGAAATGGGCGCTGATCGGCGAGCACAACCGCATGAACGCGCTGGCCTCGATCGCCGCCGCGCGCCACGCCGGCGTCCCCGCCGCTGCCGCCATCGACGCCTTGAGCCGCTTCGAGAACGTCAAGCGCCGCATGGAAATCCGCGGCGCCGTCCACGGCATCACCGTCTACGACGACTTCGCCCACCACCCCACCGCCATCACCACCACCGTCGAAGGCTTGCGCCGCAAGGTCGGCAAGGCGCGCATCCTCGCCGTGCTCGAACCGCGCTCCAACACCATGAAGCTCGGCATCATGAAAGCCGCGTTACCCGACAGCCTCGCGGGTGCCGACCAGGTCTATTGCTTCGGCGCCAATCTCGGCTGGGATGCTGCCGAGGCGCTGGCCCCGCTGGGTGCCAAGGCGCGCGTGTTCGATAACCTCGATCAGTTGGTGAGCCAACTGGTGGCGGACGCCCGGCCTGGGGATCATGTGCTGATGATGAGCAACGGGGGGTTCGGCGGGATTCACGCCAAGCTGCTGGATGCGCTGCATCATCACTATCACGAGGATTTTGTGTTGACGCCGATGCATCGGTATGGGGGGTATGCATAAGGGTGCGGTGTAGATGAGATGTTCGCCGAACTACTGACCGTTGGCCGGGGGTAGCCCGGCAGCTGGTTACTTTTGTTGTCTCGCCAATCAAAGGAACCAAAAGAAGGCGACCCCGACATCCCCGAATTCCCGGAAATCGAGCCCACCGGACGGGCGGCGAAGAACTCGCCCCGCCTTGCTGTTTTTAATTTGGTTTTTTGTGGGCGGAGCTCAAACACCTTCGCCGCTGATCCGCCCGGCAGGCTCAATTTTCGGCGGGGCTGTAAGGGGAAGAAAATCAAAACCAGGGCAGTGATGGCTAGCCCTTCTGATTACTATCTAGGCTGACATCTGGGAACCATGAATGACAACCACCATGACTTCGTAAAGTACGCATCAAATCCAGCAACCTGGCTTTTTGAAGCAAGCCGCCATTTCTCAGTATGGAAAGTTCTCTCAATGCATGCAGAGAAACTGTTGTTGGAAGGAAACTATCCGGTTGAAGAATATTCTGGCTGCCGTAAAGCAGCCCTCTTCCACGCTGGAATCGCCATCGAAAATGCACTTAAAGCAAATCTCGTTCGGCAGGAATCCGACATAATTTCTGGCGGCACAGTAGACAAGTCGAAGTTTGGTAACAAGAGTGGGCATGGACTGCTAGAGCTTGCTAAGCGCGTATTACCGAAACTGTCAGAAGCTGAGCAGCGGCTTTTAAGGAAGCTTGAAGAACACGTGATGTGGGCTGGCAAATATTCGGTCCCACTAAAAGCAGATCGTCTATATGACCGCCAAGTAAAAAGTGACTTACGAGTCAGCCTCTACGGAGATAATCAGATCCTGCAAGAACTCTATAAGACAATTGTTTGTTTAGCATCGGGCACGCCAAGTGCCCACGATACAGAGCCTCAATAGATTCGACAGCCCATCAGTCATCACCGGACTGGTTTTGACTTTCATCCCCTTACAGACCCGCCGAAGATCAAGTGCGTCGGGTGGATCAGCGGCAAAGGTGTTTGAGCCCCGCCCACAAAAAACAAATTTAAGATAACAAGGCGGGGTGAGTTCTTTGCCGCCCACCCGGCGCGCTTGATCTTCGGGAATTCGGGACTGTCGGGGTCGCCGTTTTTTTGGTTTATTTATTTTTGGGAGACAAAATAAAATTGCTTGACCCCCGGCGTCACCCCGCCCCCACGAAATCGGTACCCAAAAAAACT
>JAIBFE010000037.1 GCA_019459705.1 Thiobacillus sp.
CGCCGCGAACGTGAACATTCGCAATGCCAACGACGCCATCTCGACGGCGCAAACCAAGGATGGCTATCTGGGCCAGATCACCGAAAACCTGCAGCGCATTGCAGAAGTCCTGGTGGGAACGCCCGCAGGCACGGCAGAAACGGTGGCGCTTGCCGCCGAAAACGTCCGCATCAATGGGCTTATTCTTCCGGCCGGAGACAGGCCGACACTGACTGCAATCGATGCCGCTACGGATACCGCTGCGAACGTCGTCCTCGACCTCGCTGCAGTCAGCGCCAAACGCGCCGAGTTCGGCGCCACCATGGCGAGCAAGGCTTCCGAAGTGGCGACCCTGCAGATCAGCGCGGTGAACCTGTCGGCTGCGTACAGCCGGATCATGGATACCGACTACGCCGCGGAAACCACGGCGCTGGCCCGCAACAACATTCTGCAACAGGCGGGTACGGCCATGCTGGCGCAAGCGAACCAGACCCCGCAAAACGTGCTGACGCTGCTGCGTTAATCAGCGAGTTGACATGACCTTCCCCAACCGGCCTCGCCGGCTGGGGACTTAGTACAAAGGATTATCGCCATGATCATCCAGAGCACCCCCCCAATCAATCAAGCCGTACAGCCTGATGTGCGCGCCTATGGTGCCGCGCCTGCAAGGGCTGTCGCCGACATCCCGGCCCAGACCCCCCCCCAGCCTTCCGTTGAAGAACTGAAGGGCGCCGTGGCGGCCATCAATCAGGCCATGCAGCAGGCGAACCGCAATCTGGAATTCAGCGTGGACACCGACACCAATAGAACCGTGGTCAGGATGGTGGACACCAGCACGGGCGAACTGATTCGCCAGTTTCCATCCGAAACAACCCTGGCAATATCACGCGGAATCGACCAATTCCAGCAGGGTTTGCTTCTCAAACAGAAGGCATAAGCCGGGAGGCTGACCATGTCAGAAATTACGGCTTCAAGTCAGGGCGCACTGGATGTTCCCAAGCTCGTCTCGCAACTCATGGCGATCGAACGCCAGCCCATCGACAAGCTCGACGCCAAGATCTCCAGCTACGAGACCAAGATTTCTTCGTTCGGCACGATCAGCGGCCTGGTATCGGGTTTCCAGACCGCCGCGAATGTTCTGGGCGCCAGTTTCCAGAAAGTCGCCGCCACGCCGTCCGACCCCAGTGTGCTTTCTGCCACGGCCAGCAGCACTGCGGTGCCGGGCACGTACAGCCTGAATGTGAGCAAGCTGGCGCAATCGCAAAACCTGGTGGCCGCCGGGCAAACCAGCAGCACCGCCACCATCGGCGACGGGACGGCCACCACGGTCACCTTCGATTTTGGCACCATCAGCGGCGGCACGCTGACCAACGGTTTGTACAGCGGTGCCGGCTTCACATCCAACGGCAACGGCACCGCGAGCATCACCATCGACGGCACCAACAACACCCTGGAAGGCATACGGGACGCGATCAATGCTGCCGCCATGGGCGTCACCGCGACCATCGTCAACGACGGCAGCGGCACCCCCTACCGCCTCGCGCTGAGCTCGAGCAGCTCCGGGGTCAGCAACAGCCTCAAGATCACCACCAGCGGCGGGGACGGCTCGATCGACAGCCTGCTGGGCTACGACCCGGCCGGCACGCAGAACCTGACCCAGACCCTGGCCGCCCAGAATGCCCAGCTCACAGTGAACGGCATCGCGATCACCAGCGCGTCCAACACCATCAACGAGGCCATCCAGGGCGTCGCACTGACGCTCAAGAACACCACCAGCTCGCCGTCCACCCTGACGGTGACGAACGACACCGCGGCCATCAAGACCGCGATGACCGGCTTTGTCGACGCCTATAACGCCCTGGCCAGCCAGCTCAAGTCGCGTTCCGCCTTTGGCACGTCAACCAAGGAAGGCGGCTCGCTGGCAGGCGACGGCACCTTGCGCTTCATGCAGGAGCAGTTGCGCGGCATTTTCATGACGCCCGCAAGCGGCGGCACGCTGGTGTCGCTTTCCCAGATCGGCGTTTCCACCCAGAAAGACGGCACGCTGAAGCTGGACAGCAGCAAATTCGACAGCGCCATGTCGGCCGATTTCAAAGATGTAACGAACCTGTTTTCGTCCTCGACGGGCTTCGCCACCCGGATGGAAGCCTGGGCCAAGTCCACGCTTGGCGTCGGCGGCCTGATCGAAACGCGCACGCAAAGCCTCAACCAGCACGTCAAAAACTACAACGACGAAATCGACAGACTGGAAAACCGGATGTCGGCCCTCGAAAAGAAATTGACTGCTGAATATGCCAACCTGAACCGCCTGCTGAACAACATGAACAACACCAGCGCGTACCTGTCGCAACAACTGTCCTCCAGCAATAAATAAATCAGGAGATAGACGTGTATTCGAATTCCAGAAACGCCGCCCACATCTATGCCAACGTCGGCCTGGAGACAGGCGTGGTCGCAGCCAGCCCGCAACAGCTCATCATCATGCTGTACGAAGGCGCCGAGCTGGCGGTGCGGATGGCGATCAGGCACATGAACGACGGCGACCTCGAAAAGAAATCAGCCGCCATCACCAAGGCCAGCACCATCATCCTGGAAGGGCTGCGCGCTGCGCTCGACCTTCAGCAGGGCGGCGAGATCGCCCAGCAGCTGGGTGCGCTGTACGACTACATGAACCAGCGCCTGCTGCTTGCTCACGTCAGAAACGAAACCGCGCCGCTGGAAGAAGTGCTCGGCCTGCTGCGCGAACTGCACGGCGCCTGGCAGCAGATCAGCACCCCTGCCCGCACCGCCTCCCTGCCCACTCACCATTCCATTGCCGCCTGATCCGGAGCCCGCCATGACCAGCAACGAAATGCTCACCACCTATGAATCGCTCTCCGAACTCACCGGCACCATGCTGAACGCTGCCCGCCAGGGCGAATGGGATGATCTGGCTGCACTGGAGCAGCGCTGCCAGGTCCATGTCGGCAACCTGATGCAGGCGGCGCCGGTCCCGCTGAACGAATCCGAGCAGCGCACCAAGGTTGCGATCATTCGCACCATCCTGAAGAACGATGCCCAGATCCGCGCGCTGACCGAGCCGCGCCTGCACGAATTGCAGCAGCGCCTGAGCATGACGCGTGCCGGCCAGCGCGGCGTCGAAGCGTACGGCGCACAGCGGGCCTGACGCCTGCCCCCATGTTCCCGGTTCAGTACCTGGCCCGCATTCTGGATGTCCCGCCCACGCTGGACACCCCGGGCCGGTCCGTGTCCGGGCTGGCAGGCGTACAGCCGGTTCTGAACGCCACCCAACGGGACCAGGCTGCGCCGCGCGCTGCATTCGAGCTTCTGGTCATGGGCCAGACGCTGACCGGTCAGGTGAAAAGCGTGGCCAAGGGCCTGTCGCTGGTCGAAGTCGAGGGACAGACCGTGGCGATGCGCCTGCCCCGCGAGACGGCACCGGGCGATACGCTGCGCCTGCGTTTTGCCGGTCACATGCCGCAGCCGGTATTCCTGCTGGAAGCGCCCGACACCGCCGCCAGCGATGCGCCGCAGTTGAGCCAGACCGCACGCATGCTGAGCGACCTGATGCAGCAGCTGCCAGGACGCAATGCGCTCCCCACCGTCACCCCGCCCGGCCCCCTGCTCGACCAGCCAACGGCCAATCCGGCCATGCTCGCGATTGCGCTGCGTACCGCGCTGGTCCGCAGCGGGCTGTTCTACGAATCGCACCTCGCCAACTGGGCAGTCGGCGAGGACAACCTGGACGGGCTGATGCAGGAACCGCAGAACCGGCTGGCCGCCGCCGAGACGGCACGCACCGCCGCCAGCCCGGCCAGCGCACTGGCCCTGCTCGACACGGCGGACACGGCCGGCCCGAAGCCGCTCAATCCGATGCACACGCTGCTGTCGCAGCAGCTGCAGGTGCTGGAGTCGCCGCAGTTCGTCTGGCGCGGCGAGGTGTGGCCGGGCCAGACGCTGGAATGGCAGCTGCATCAGGAAACCCACCCGGCGCAGGACCGTGCGACTGCAGCGACTGCCGACGAGGCTGGCGCAGGCTGGGAATCCCATCTCAAGCTGACCCTGCCGCACCTTGGCACCGTGACCGTGCATATCAAACTCGATGCGCAGCAGGCGTTCAGCATCCGCATGACCCCGGAACAGCCTGCAACCCAGCCCCTGCTGCTGCAAAACCAGGTCCGTCTGGCCGAGCAGCTGAAGGCGGCCGGCTGCACGCTCAATTCCCTGAAGGTGGAACGCGATGGCGATGCCTGACATGCAGCGTGCCGCCGCCGCGATCGCCTACCGCGAAGGCGATGGGGCACCACGTGTGGTCGCTAAAGGACGCGGCATTCTGGCCGATACCATCATCGAGCGCGCGCGCGCATCCGGGGTATACGTTCACGAATCGCGCGAGTTGCTGGCGCTGCTGATGCAGATCGACCTCGACAGCCATATCCCACCGCAGTTATACATCGCCGTGGCTGAACTGCTGGCTTGGCTCTACCACCTGGAAGAAGCCGGAAAGCCGGTCCTTCCGAACCCTGATTCATGATGAGCATGCAATCCTCTTCGCAACACGCCCCTTCCGCCGCCGAGCACGACGACCAGCTGGCCCGTTACACCCTGCATTCGCGCGCGGACATTCTGTTTCAGCTGCGTGCGATCCAGAAACGCAAGCTGCTGGTCAATCTCGACCTGCATGCCAGCCGGCAGATCGTCGTCACCTCGGTGCTGGCAGTGAACGAGGCCAACAACACGCTGATTCTCGACGCCGCCCCCGGCGATGCGCTCAACCAGGACCTGATGAGCGGCAAGGGCGCGGAGTTCGTGGCCCAGGTGGACGGCGTATCCATCTCGTTTTCCACCGGACCGGTGACGCTGTGCCAGTACGAAAAACTTCCGGCGCTGCGCGTTGCCTTGCCCAAGTCGATGGTCCGCCTGCAGCGGCGCGAGCATTTCAGGGTGCCCCTGCCGATCGCCAATCCGGTCAAGTGCATCGTGCCGCCGGTGTCTGAAGACGACCGCGAGCCGATCTCCACGCACATCGTCGATATCGGCTGCGGCGGCGTAGCACTGGCCGATTCCAGCGGGCGCCTGGGGACCGAAACCGGCCGCATCCTGACCGACTGCAAACTGCTGCTGCCGGATGCCGATGCGATCTTCACCACGCTGGAAGTGCGCAATTCGGCCCAGATCCGCCTGCACAACGGGGCATTCCAGACCCGTCTGGGCTGCAAATTCATCGACTTGCCCAACGACATGGCTGCCAGGCTGCAGCGCTTCGTCATGGATATCGAGCGCGCACGGCGAAACAGCCTCTAGGCTGCCTGACGCCCCACCCTACATGAATTCAAGGAGACTTCCCCATGCAAACGATCCAGCAGGAAATTGACGAACGGACCAACCTCACCAGCTCCAACAAGCTGGAGCTGCTGCTGTTTCGTCTGGGCGAGGACGCCAATCTGGACCGCAACGAGCTGTTCGGCATCAACGTATTCAAGATACGGGAAATCATTCCCATGCCGACCATCACGGCAGTGGCCGGATCGCCGTCCCACATGATGGGCGTGGTCGATCTGCGCGGCCAGATCATTCCCGTCATCGATCTGGCGGCGGTGGCAGGCTGCACGCCGAAGACCGGGCTGAATATCCTGCTGATCACTGAATATGCCCGCAGTACCCAGGCCTTTGCCGTCGAGTCGGTCGAGGACATCGTGCGTCTCGACTGGCGCCAGGTGCTGTCTGCCGAGGGCAATGCCGCAGGCGGGATGGTGACCAGCCTCGCCCGCCTGGATGGCGACAACAGCGATCGTCTGGCGCAGGTGCTGGATGTGGAGACCATCCTGCGCCAGGTCATGCCGTCGAACGAACTGGATGTCGATCCGGAGCGCATCGGCCCCAAGGTGGAGATCAGACCCGGCACGGTCATCCTGGCCGCCGACGACTCGCTCATCGCGCGCACCATGATCGAGGAAGGGCTGACCGCCATGGGCCTGCCCTACATCATGTGCAAGACCGGCAAGGAGGCATGGGATCAGTTGCAGGCCATCTCCACCAAGGCGCAGGCCGAGGGCAAGGGGGTGGGAGACAAGGTCGCTCTGGTGCTGACCGATCTGGAAATGCCCGAGATGGACGGCTTTACCCTGACCCGCAACATCAAGCAGGATCCACGCTTCAGTGGCATGCCGGTGGTGATTCACTCCTCGCTGACCGGCTCGGCCAACGAGGCGCATGTCAGAAGGGTCGGCGCAGATGCCTATGTGGCGAAGTTTGTCGCTGAAGACCTGGCCAATGCCCTGCGTCAGGCGCTGGCCACGGTGCATTGAGATTCAAGATGCAAGTTTTTCATTGTCAGGCATGAAACCCCTGCCCTGCTTGAATCTTGTAACTTGAAGCCCTCGCTCCGCGGGGGCGCTTGCTTCAAACGCCCATATTCATGATTTCCTGATAGGCGGACACCAGCTTGTTGCGCACCTGGATGGTCTGCTGGAAGGCGATGCTGGATTTTTGCAGCGAAATCATCGCGTCGGACAGGCTTACCGTGGTGTCGCCCATCTCAAAACGCTGGGCAAGCTGCTGCGACTGCTGCTGAACCTGGTTGACCTGGTCGAGCGAGGATTTCAGGGCCGACGCAAAATCAACCGCCCCCGTGGCCTGTTTGGCCTGCAGGGGACTTTCGCCCGCAGACGTTGCGCGGGCCTGTGCAGCCTTCAGCTGCGCCACCATTGCTTCAATCCGGCTTGTGTCGATTGCACCAATGCTCATCGTGACCTCCTTTACCCATTCGACCGCCAACCAGGCAGTTTTCCACGTGCTCACCTTAATCAGTCCGGCGGCAAGCCATAAGCACGATAAGCGCGGAAAACCGGCTTCTATTCCCCCGATTGAAAACCATGGCGCTGCCGATAATTCGATCACATAGCGATATTCCCATGGGGCAACACGACGAGAACACGGCAATCGGAAACAAGGCGGCCCATGAC
>JAIBFE010000038.1 GCA_019459705.1 Thiobacillus sp.
CAGCAGGCGGCTGCGGCGCTGGCTCGAACGGAGGCGCGGATGGCATGCTGGGGATTGCCGATTGCGGGGGGAATGTGGCCGCCTGCTCGGCTGCAGGCGCCATCGGCGCCGGCAAACCGCCGCCGATGGCGTTCTCGGTGCCGCCACGGAATTCAGTCAGCGCAGGCTGGCGGGTGGCATCGCTGCGCAGCACGCGCGGCGTGATCAGCAGCACGATCTCGGTCTTGCTGCGTTCGTCGCGCTGGCTGGAGAACAGCCGCCCTAGCAGCGGCAGGTCGCCCAGCCCCGGCACGCGGCTGGCGGTGCTGCGATCCTCGTCCGAGATCAGGCCGGCCAGAACCTGGGTTTCGCCGTCCTTCAGGCGCAGCGTGGTGCCGGTGTTGCGGGTGCCGATCTGGTAGGTGAGGGTGCCGCTGTTGCTGCGGATTTCGCGCACGATGTTGGACACCTCCAGACCGACCTTTATCTGCACGTCATCGCGCATCAGTACGCTGGGCTCGACGTCGAGCTTCAGGCCCACGTCCAGATACGACACCGACTCGGAGATGACGCCGGTCGAGGTGGTGTTGGAGGTGATCACCGGAACCTTGTCGCCGATGTGGATCTTGGCCTTCTCGCGGTTCTTCACGCGGATGCGCGGATTGGCCAGAAGATTGACGTCGCTGTCCTCCTTCTTCAGGTTGACCTGCGGGGTATTCATCGTGATGCTGGCGCCGGTGATGTGGCGCAGCTTGTCCACCGTCAGCGGCAGCGGCGACAGCGTGGTGTTGGTGGTGACCACCGGCGCACCCACGGTCGACGAGGTCGCGGTTTCGGTGGTGATGGTGTTGAGCAGCGAGAGCTGGTTGGGATACTGCACCCCCAGGTCGAGCAGACGGCCGCGCTTCACTTCCAGCACTTCGACCTCGAGCATCACCTCCGGCTCGGCCAGGTCCTGCACCGCGATGATCTTCTCCGCCAGGCGGATGGCTGCAGGCGTGTCGCGCATCACCAGCAGGTTCAGCCGTTCGTCCACATAAATATCCTTGGCCTTGACCAGCGTGCGCAGCATCGCCATGGTGGACTTGGCATCGGCGTTGCCCAGGTAAAAGCTCTTCACCAGCAGTTCCTGGTACGCCTTCTGTTTTTGCGGCTGGTCGGGATAGATCAGCAGGGTGTTGGCGTTGACCACCTTCTTCGACAGCTGGCCGGTCATCAGCAGCATGTCCACCGCATCCGCGATCGGCGTGTTGCGCGTGAACAGCGTGGCTTTCACGTCCAGCCGCACATCCTTGTCGAAGATGAAGTTGATGCCCGACTGTCGCGCGATCATGTCGAACACATTGCGCAGCGGCGCATCGCGGAATTCCAGCGTGATGGGCTTGCGGTAGGCCGCACTGAGCTCGCGCGGATTGAGTTCGTCGGCGCTGCGCGCCGCCTGAATCTGCTGCTGCAGCGCCAGTGCCCCGGCATGGCCGGGTGCCTGCGCCAGAATCTGGCGTGCGGCCTGTTCCGCTTCGTCAGGGCGGCCCGCCGCCAGCGCCTGGTTCGCCGTCTGCAGAGTCTGCTGGTGCTGGCGCGCTGCGGCGAGGTTGGACAGGAGTGTGCCTGCACGCGGGTTTTCGGGATGCAGCTCCAGCACTTTCCGTAGCGTGGCTTCGGCCGCATCGAAGCGGCCTGCGTCAAGGTCCTGCTGCGCCTGGGTCAGGAGCGTGCTGCTCAGGCGCTCGCGCTGCGTGTGGTAATAGGCCTTGAGTTCGATGTTGTCAGGCTCCTTGGCCAGCTCTGCGCGCAGGCGGGCGATGCCGGCTTCGGGCTGCCCGGAAGCGATCAGTTCGCGTCCTTCATTGAGGCCGGTGCTGGCGCAGCCGGCCAGACTCAGGGCGAGCAGCGCGGTGGTCAAAATGGAATGGCGGGTGGGCTGCAACTCAATCTCCTGTGCGCAGGCTGCGCGTCTGGTCCAGCGGTAAGTAAGTGAAATTCAGCAGGTTGCCGGTTACCGGTTCAAGCCGCCACACGCCATCGAGCACCTGGCCTGTGCGCACGCTCACCGGCTGTGTGCCGCGCGCCAGGTAATACGTGATCTGGCCGGCTTCCTGCCAGCGTCCCATGTAGCTGAACGGCAATGCAGGCGCCTGCGGTGGAGGCGGCGGGACATAGGGTGGGGGCGGCGGCGGGGGCGGCGCCACGTACCAGGTCTGCTCGGGAAACAGGTTGGTGCGGGACAGTGCCAGCCGCGGCGCGGCGTCCTGCGATTTTCCCGGGCCGATGGCGGGCAGCGTGCCTTGGGCTGCAGTGGCGGGAAGCCTGGCGCGCACCACCGGCTCGGCCATCTCGGCCGGATCGGTGTCCGCTTCGCTCGCCGGTTCGTTGAACGCCAGCCAGGCCGACCACGCGGCGACGCCCGCCAGCGCGGAGAACATGATCGCGCGTCGCTTTTTTTCCGTCATGGCGCGGCCTCCACAAACAGGCTCATGCGCAGTTCGGCCTGCAGCTCGCTGGCCTCGATGCGCTCGCGCTTGAGTTTGAGTTCATCCAGCGTCAGGTTGGGCAGGCGTTCCAGTGCAGTCGCGATGAACGCATGCAGTGCCGGGTAGGGCGCTTCGACCGGCAGCACCAGCTGCCAAAGCGCCAGCGGGGTGCCTGCCTGCGGCGATACGCTGTATTGACCGCGCGGCAGGCTGATTCCATGCGCGTGCGCCATGCGTTCGAGTTCGCCGATGAGCTGCGAGGCTTCGCCTGTTGGCGGCAACATGGCCAGCGGATTGAGCGGCGCCGGGGCAGGCGGGGGGGGGGGGGGGGGGGGGGGGGGGGGGGGGGGGGGGGGGG
>JAIBFE010000041.1 GCA_019459705.1 Thiobacillus sp.
TGCAGGATGACCTGCTTGGCGGCCTGGGCGCCGATGCGGCCGAACTCGACGTTTTCCAGCGGTTCTTCGATGTAATCGCCAATCTCGATGTCGGGATGCTTGTCCTGGGCGTCGATCAGCAGGATCTGGTAACCCTCGGATTCCAGGTCAGCTTCGGAGACGACCTGCCAGCGGCGGAAGGATTCGTAGTCGCCGGTTTCACGGTCGATCGACACGCGCACGTCGGCCTCTTCCTTGAAGCGCTTCTTGGTGGCGGAGGCGAGCGCCTGCTCCAGCGCCTCGAACACCACCTCCTGATTCACGTTTTTTTCGCGTGCCAGCCCACCGGCCAGCATAAACAGTACACGACTCATCATTCCCTCCAGCCTTGCCTAAACCATGGGTTTCAGGCGGGCAGCATCCACATTTCTTAAATCAACCGACACTTCCGTGCCATCGACGATCAATTTCACTGCATTCTCTTCCAGGCCAACCAGCTGACCACTCAGGCGGCGCCGATTGTCCATCGGCACCCGCAGCTTGAGGGTCACCTGTTCGCCGGCGAAGCGTACATAATCCTGCGGCTTGACCAGCGGCCGGTCGAGGCCGGGCGAAGACACTTCCAGCCTGTCGTAGTCGATGTTCTCGACGGTAAACAGGTGGGTCAGGTGATTGCTCACCGCCACGCAGTCTTCAATCGTGATGCCGTCCGGCTTGTCGATGAATATCCGCATCAGCCCGCGTCCGGCGCGTTCCAGCATCACCAGCTCGTAACCGAGTCCGGCAAGTACAGGTTCCAATCGGGCGGACAAATCCATCGTCAAAAATCCATCGTTGCTTGGTGAGGGGGGTACAAATAAAAAATGGGCGAACCGCCCATTGCCCATCACCACTACATAAATAATAAAGCGCCGAAATTATACCACTCGGCTCGTCGGACTGAAAGGGAAGATGGTGCCCGGAACCGGAATCGAACCGGTACGCCATCGCTGGCGAGGGATTTTAAGTCCCTTGTGTCTACCAATTTCACCATCCGGGCGGAGCGGACAGCTGATCCAGAATCTGGAGGCGCGAGCCGGAGTCGAACCGACCTACACGGATTTGCAATCCGGTGCATAACCGCTTTGCTATCGCGCCGTCGCGGTAAACAACTTAAACGAAAAGGGGAAAACGTCCGGACTGCGCCATCTGTTTTCCCCAGAATACTGGAGCGGGAAAGGAGGTTCGAACTCCCGACCTCAACCTTGGCAAGGTTGCGCTCTACCAGCTGAGCTATTCCCGCGTTGAAGGC
>JAIBFE010000042.1 GCA_019459705.1 Thiobacillus sp.
ACCCTCAACGCCGACAACTCGCTGAACGTGCCCGACACGCCCATCATACCCTTCATCGAGCGCGACGGCACCGGTGTCGACATCACCCCGGCGATGCGACGCGTGGTCGATGCGGCGGTGGCCAAGGCCTACGGCGGCAAGAAGCAGATCGCCTGGATGGAAGTGTTTGCCGGCGAGAAGGCGGTCAAGGTCTACGGCGGCGACCAGTGGCTGCCGGACGAGACCGTGCAGGCGGTGAAGGACTATGTGATCTCGATCAAGGGCCCGCTGACCACGCCGACCTCGGGCGGCATCCGCTCGCTCAACGTGGCGCTGCGCCAGATGCTCGACCTGTATGTGTGCCTGCGCCCGGTGCGCTACTTCACCGGCGTGCCCAGCCCGGTGAAAGCGCCGGAGAAGGTCGACATGGTGATCTTCCGCGAGAACACCGAGGACATCTACGCCGGTGTCGAGTGGGAGGCCAACTCGGACCAGGTAAAGAAGGTCATCGAATTCCTGCAGAAGGAAATGGGCGTGACCAAGATCCGTTTCCCCGAGTCGTCGGCCATCGGCATCAAGCCGGTGTCGATCGAAGGCTCGGAGCGCCTGATCCGCAAGGCGATCCAGTACGCGATCGACAACAAGCGCAAGTCGGTGACCCTGGTGCACAAGGGCAACATCATGAAGTTCACCGAAGGCGGCTTCAAGAAGTGGGGCTACGAGCTCGCCGCGCGCGAGTTCGGCGCCAAGCTGATCGGCGAGGGCCCGTGGATGGAGCTGCCGAACGGCATCGTCATCAAGGACGTGATCGCCGACGCCTTCCTGCAGCAGATCCTGTTGCGTCCCGACGAGTACGACGTGATCGCCACGCTGAACCTCAACGGCGACTACATTTCCGACGCGCTGGCAGCGGAGGTCGGCGGCATCGGCATCGCGCCGGGCGCGAACCTGTCCGACACGGTCGCGATGTTCGAAGCCACCCACGGCACCGCGCCGAAGTATGCCGGCAAGGACTACGTCAACCCGGGTTCGCTAATCCTGTCGGCCGAGATGATGCTGCGCCACTTGGGTTGGCTTGAAGCAGCCGACCTCATCGTCGCCAGCATGGAAAAAGCCATTGCGGCGAAGAGCGTGACCTACGACTTCGCGCGCTTGATGGACGGCGCGACCGAAGTGAAGTGCTCGGCGTTTGCCGAGGCGATGGTCGCCAAGATGTAGGCCTGCTG
>JAIBFE010000169.1 GCA_019459705.1 Thiobacillus sp.
CGATTTTCGCCCGCACCGAGGCTCGGGTGATGGACAGTGCGGCGATCGTCCGCGCGCGCGGGCCGGGTCTGGTGACGGTGGCGGACGTCGAGGCGGCGCTTGCGGCGCACACCGCGCGGCACGATTACCCCGAGCAGCGCCTGCGCGAGGAAATCGCCGAGGGTGACGTGCTGATCGAGCTTCATGGCGAGCGGGTGGGCCAGGTCAACGGCCTCACCCAGATTGACCTCGGCGACGCCCGCTTCGGCCTGCCGGTGCGGCTGTCTGCGCGCACCTATGCCGGCGAGGATGGCCTGCTCAACATCGAGCGCGAGGTGGAACTGTCCGGGCCCATCCACGACAAGGGCGTGTTCATCCTGCAGAACTATCTGGCGGGACTGTTCGCCCACCTGGCGCCGCTGTCGCTCAACGCCTCGATTGTGTTCGAGCAGCAATACCATGAGGTGGAAGGGGATTCAGCCTCCTGCGCCGAACTCTATGCGCTGCTGTCGGCGCTGTCTGGCCTTCCGCTCAAACAGGGCATCGCCGTCACCGGCGCGGTCAACCAGCACGGGGAAATACTGCCGGTGGGCGGCATCAACGAGAAGATCGAGGGCTGGTTCCGCGTGTGCGAGGCCGCCGGGCTGGACGGCAGCCAGGGCGTGCTGATCCCGACGCGCAACTGCCGCCATCTGATGCTGGCGCCGCGGCTGGTGGAAGCCGTCGCGCAGAGGCGTTTCCACATCCATGCCGCCGATCACGTGAGCGCGGGGATCGAACTGCTGACCGGCGTGGCGGCAGGCGAACTCAACGCCGCCGGGCATTACCCCCACGACAGCGTGCTGGGGCACGCACAGGAGACGCTGCTGGGGTATCGTCGGGCCTGCCAGCAGCTGGAACACCCCAAGCCGCCGCGCCGGCATTTTCGCGCCGGCGACCGTCCCCAACGGCGATAGCCCCTGCGGGTGGACCGCGTTGGACTATAGTAAAAATCGCCCAATCGTTTTGCAAGGAGCCGATCATGAAAGCACTGCATCGCATGGAACGTTTTCTAGACGCGCACATGATTCCGTTTGACCTCGTGGTGCACCCCCACAGCCAGACCAGCGTCGAAACCGCCCGTGCCACAGGGGTTCCGCCCAGCCGCGTGGCCAAGGGCGTGCTGCTCGACGGCATCGGCTGCCAGATGGTGGCGATGATCCCGGCTGACCAGGAAGTCCATCTCGGCAAGCTGGGGCTGGATCATGGCGTCGAATTCAGCCTGGCCGACGAGGCCAGCGTGAGCCGCCTGTTCAGCGAATGCGCGCCTGGCGTGGTGCCGGGGCTGCCGAACGCCTGGGGGGTGGAAATGGTGTGGGACGACGATCTGATGGCGCAGCCGGACATCTACCTGGAAGGCGGCGACCACGAACGTCTGCTGCATATCGAAACCCGCTACCTGCGCGAAGTCTTCGGCGACGCCCCGCACTGTCACTTCAGCCAGCCGCGGATGCAGCACGTCGCCTGAGCCGGGTCTGGTTGTGATGGGCAGCGCGTCTCTGCCCGGGTTGCGTGCGTGTGTGATATGAATATGGCCTTCCTGCCCGGTGTGCGCCGGGAACGATGAATTCGCCAGACTGTCACCACGCCGTGAGCCAAAAAGAACCTGATTTTCCGCATAACCCGCACCGCCCGCTCGGGCGTGGCATGGCGCTGGTCGCCAGCCTGCTGGTGCTGGGGATGTTCTATCTTTATTTCGAAAACAGCCTGCAGGCGCGCGACAACCCCAACCGCCAGTTGCAGATTGCACCCGGTACGGAACTGGTGTTGAAGCGCAGCCGCGACGGCCATTACATCTTTCCCGGAACCATCAACGGCCAGCCGGTTTCTTTCCTGCTCGACACCGGCGCCACGCTGGTATCGGTGCCGGCGCATCTGGCGGACGAATTGGGTTTGCAGGCGGGTGCGTACCAGCAGTCCCTCACCGCCAACGGTACGGTGACGACCCGTGCCACCCGCCTGGATGCGCTGGCGTTCGGCCCGTTCCATCTGAGCGGCGTGCCCGCCAGCATCAACCCCGGCATGCGCGGCGACCAGATCTTGCTGGGGATGAGCGTGCTGAAGCATCTGGAATTCACCCAGCGCGGCGATACCCTGTTGCTGCGGTCGCTGGGCGAGGGCTGATAAAGTGCTTGGTCATCCTGATTATCTATGTTATTAATGCAGCCATCTGTTGGATTCAAGCTTTAAATTGCGGTACCTCTGGTAAGCGTTTTCCTTGAAATTCGATCGATAGAGCATGTCGCTCAATTTTTTTTAGATAGATAGGAAACAAGATGGAAACGGGTACTGTTAAGTGGTTCAACGA
>JAIBFE010000070.1 GCA_019459705.1 Thiobacillus sp.
GCGGTCGCAGCGGCCAGCGTGAGTCCTGCGGCGATGGCGGCACTCCCCGAGATTGTCAGCATGGATACGCCCGCCACCCAGCCGCCGCTGGTGCCGTCCAGCGGGCGTCCCTACAACCCGGTGGTGACCATGAACGGCTGGACGCTGCCGTGGCGGATGAAGGACGGGGCGAAGGAGTTTCATCTGGTCGCCGAGCCGGTAGTGCGCGAGATCGCGCCCGGCATGAAGGCACACCTGTGGGGCTACAACGGCCAGTCGCCCGGCCCCACCATCGAGGTGGTCGAAGGCGACCGTGTGCGCATCTACGTCACCAACCGCCTGCCCGAGCACACTACCATCCACTGGCACGGCCAGCGCCTGCCCAATGGCATGGACGGCGTCGGCGGCCTCACCCAGCCGCAGATCAAGCCGGGCAAGACCTATGTGTACGAGTTCGTCGCGCGCCGCCCCGGCACTTTCATGTATCACCCGCACGCCGATGAGATGACGCAGATGGATGGGCATGATGGGCTTCTGGGTGACGCACCCCAAGGGCAAACACCCGCTGATCGAGACGGTCGACCGTGATTTCTGTTTCCTGCTCAACGCCTACGATATCGACCCCGGCAGCGCCACACCCTCGGTCAACACCATGCTCGACTTCAACCTGTGGACCTGGAACAGCCGCGCGTTTCCCGGCATCGACAGCCTCAACGTGCGGCTCAACGACCGCGTGCGCATCCGCATCGGCAACCTCACCATGACCAACCACCCGATCCACCTGCACGGGGTGGAGTTCGAGGTGACCGGCACCGACGGCGGGCCCACGCCGAAGGGCTCGCGCTGGCCGGAGGTCACCACCGACATCGCGGTCGGCCAGATGCGCCAGGTCGAGTTCCTCGCCGACGAGGAGGGCGACTGGGCCTTCCACTGCCACAAGAGCCACCACACGATGAACGCGATGGGCCACGGCGTGCCGACGATGATCGGGGTCGACCACACGGGGCTTGCCGGCAAGATCAGCAAGCTGGTTCCCGACTACATGGTGATGGGCGAGCGCGGCATGGCCGACATGGCCGAAATGGCCATGCCGCTGCCTGACAACACGCTGCCGATGATGACCGGACAGGGACCGTTCGGCCCGATCGAAATGGGCGGGATGTTCACCGTGATGAAGGTGCGGCGCGAGCAGAAGCGCGGCGATTATTCCGACCCCGGCTGGTTCAGGCATCCGCCCGGCACCGTGGCGCGCGAGGTCGGGGGGATGGTGGCCGAGCCGGTGCGTGCGCCGCAAGCCGCCTCGCCCCAGGGCACGCCGAACGACGTCGAAGTCACCGTGCGCAAACCTGCCGGTCATGCCGGCCATTGATCCAGGAGCCAAGATGAAACCCACCCTGTTGTTGATCGCACTGCTGTCGATGGCGGCGACCCTGCCCGCTCATGCGCACGGCGAGAAGAAGCATGTACCGACTGTGGAAGCCGTCGCCGAACAGACCGCTTGGGGCATCGCCGGCCAGCCTGCCCAGGCAACCCGCACGATCACCCTCGACATGACCGATGCCATGCGCTTCACGCCCGACACGCTGTCCGTGGAGGAAGGCGAAACCGTGCGCTTCGTCGTCAAAAATCAGGGCCGCATGCTGCACGAAATGGTGATCGGCACGCCAGACGAGTTGGCGAAGCACGCCGCCCTGATGGCCAGATTTCCGAACATGGAGCACGACCAGCCCTACATGGTGCACGTCGACCCCGGCAAGACCGGCGAAATCGTCTGGCATTTCAACCGCGCCGGTCGCTTCGAATTCGCCTGCCTGATCGCCGGCCATTACGAAGCCGGCATGCGCGGCACCCTCACCGTCAACCCGAAACAAGGAGCTGCACAATGAAAACCTGGATTCCCCTGCTGGCCGCGCTGGCGGTCGCCACCCCGCTATATGCCCAGCCCGTGACGCCGCCAGTTGCCCAGGCCAGCGCAATGAGCGAAGGCGTGGTGCGCAAGATCGACGTGGCGAATGGCAAGATCACGCTCAGGCACGGCCCCCTCGCCAATCTCGACATGCCGCCGATGACCATGGTGTTCACTGCGGCCCAGGCGGGGCTGCTCGAGGGGCTCAAGGTCGGCGACCGGGTGCGCTTCGTTGCCGAAATGAACAGCGGCGTCTATACCGTCACCCGCATCGAGCGACTGCCCTGAGGGAGGACAAGCTGCAACATTTCAGCCTTAAGCTGGTCTTAATTTCAAATACCGATCATGCTGGCAAGATTGTCGTCGGTCAGTTCAGGGGCAGCGGCCGGCGGATCATTCAGGCCCCATCAGGAGATTGCGATGAAACAGCTGTCCACTCTGGCATGTGCCCTGTGTATGGGCCTTGCCGTCAATGTCCAGGCTGCCGATCAGGCGGACGACCGTGTGCAGAGCCGCGACCAGACGAAGGCAACCGAGCAGGTCCAGAGCCAGGAACGCGTCTATGGCTCAGAGCTGATGACGATGCAGGAACGCCAGGAATATCAAGCGAAAATGCGCGCGACGAAAACCGAGCAGGAACGCGAAGCCCTTCGTCTGGAGCACCACAAGCAGATGCAGGAACGCGCCAAGGCGCAGGGCAAGACCTTGCCCGACATGCCTCCCGCCGGTATGGGGCCGGGTAGTGGAATGGGCTCCGGTGGCGGCATGGGACCGGGCTATCGCCGCTGAACCCGCGGCTTTTCAGGCGGCCGCGTTGAAGTGCAACGTGGCCGCGAAGCCGTGACCGCCGTCCGCGCGCGGCAGGCCTTCGCCGAGCCCCAGTTCGGCGTGCGACAGGGCCGCGATACGGGCGGCGATCGACAGCCCCAGCCCGCAGCCTTCCCCTTCCGTTTCGCCACGCACGAAGCGCGCGGACAGGCGCGTGCGTAATTCAGTTGCGACGCCAGGACCGTTGTCGGCCACGCTGAGCGCGCAGCCTGAAGCGGTGCGTAGAAGGTGCACCTCGATGCGTGCGCCCTCGCCTGCATAGCGCAGCGCATTGTCGACCAGGTTGCGCAGCGCGATCTGCAGCCAGACCGGCGTGACGGCTATCGTGCAGCCCGGCTCGGCTTCGACCGTCAGCGATTGGCCCTGGCGCTGCGCCTGAGGCAGCAGGTCGGTACACACTTCCGCGATGAGGGCAGCCGGATCGATCGGCTGCGGCGCAAGATCCTGGCGGGCCGGATCGACGCGCGCCAGCGTGAGCAACTGTTCGACCAGATGGGTCATGCGGTCGACGCCGGCAATGACCTGCATCAGCGCATGCTGCCGGCTGTCGCCCGCCTGCGCGCGCAGGGCGACCTGTGCCTGCACTTTCAGCGCAGCCAGCGGGGTGCGCAGTTCGTGCGCCGCGTCGGCGGTGAAGCGACGTTCGTTGTCGAAGGCTTCGGCGACGCGCCTGATCAGCGCATTGAGCGCCGTGCGCAGCGGTGCAATCTCGTTCGGCAGCGGTGTGGATTCGTCGAGCGGCGTCAGGGCCTGTGCGTCGAGCGCACCGACCTGGTGGGCCACCATCGCCACTGGCCGCAGCGTGCGGCCGACGACCCACCACACCGCCAGTCCCATCAGCGGCAGTGCCAGCGCTGCGGGCACCAGCAGCGACAGCCCGATTTCGCGTGCCAGCCGTTCGCGCGCCGCATGCGCCTGGCCGACCACGACGCGGTATTGCGCATCGCCATCCTGTGTGGCGTAGAAGCGCCAGCTCGTGCCCTGGTGCGGATGCTCGCTGAAGCCTGTCGTGACATCGGTTTCAAATGCGTCGTGACCGGGGGAGGTCACCAGGCGCCGTACCTCCCCATCCTCGGTGTGCCAGACCTCGAATGCAATGGGCACCGGATAGCCCCGGTCATGCTCGTGCAGTTCCTTCACGAAGTGATCAACCTCGCCGCCTGCCACGATCGCCAGCAGCGTATCAGCCACCTGCGTCAGCTGGCTGTCGAGCAGCTCGTCCGCTTCGTGGTGGGCGCGCTGGTAGACCACCAGCGTGGACAGCAGCCAGATCGCCGCGACCGAACTGGTCAGCAGCCAGACCAGCCGGCGGCGTAGTGAGTAAGGACTGTTTCCGCTCATGTGTGGGGTGCTGCCGATGCCATATAACCGACGCCGCGCACGGTGCGGATCAACTCGTTTCCGAGCTTGCGTCGAAGATGATGGATGTGGACCTCAAGCGCGTTGCTGTCGACGGCATCGTTCCAGCTATAGAGCTGTTCTTCCAGCGTGCGACGGGTCAGCACGCGGTCGGCATTCTGCAGCAGCAGATGCAGCAGATCGAATTCGCGCGGGGTCAGCTCGACGGCTTCGCCGGCACGCGTCACCGTGCGCGATGCGGGGTTCAGATCGACTTCGCCCAGCGTCAACACCGGCTCCGGTCGGCCATGGGCACGTCGCACCAAGGCGCGCAACCGTGCGGCAATCTCGTCGAGATCGAAGGGTTTCAGCACATAGTCGTCAGCGCCGAGGTCGAGTCCGCGCACCTTGTCTTCCAACTGGTCGCGCGCGGTGAGGATCAGCACCGGCGTCGCGTCGTGGCGTTCGCGCAGCCACTGCAGCACCGACAGACCGTCGCGCTTGGGCAGCCCCAGATCGAGAACCACTGCAGCAAACGATTCGGTCGTCAGCGCAGTCACCGCGGCATCACCGTCGCGCAGCCAGTCGACTGCATAGCCGGCCTGCGTCAGCCCTGCCTGCAGGCCGTCCCCGAGCAGGCGGTCATCTTCCACCAACAGAATGCGCATAAGGTTCGAGTTACTTCGGGATTCTCACAGTGTCTTCGTCGAATACGCCCTTTTCCGCCTGCCGGTGGCATGCCGCGCAATTGGCGGCAGACCCCACCGACTTGCGCGACCAGGTGGCGCGTGGCACCTGGTCGTGCTTGCGCACGAACCAAGTGGTTTCGGTGATGCGCAACGGCGCTGTCTTCTCCATGCGCTGCATCACCTTGTCGCCCATCCGGCTGCGGCCGCTGTCGGCTGCGTTGGCTTCGAGAAAGCGCAGGATATCAGCCTGGGTTGCCGGATCAAGGCTGGCGTTCTCACCGAAGTGCTGATCGAGGCCGCCCATCACCCGCCGCCACGATGCGCGCGGCAGCAGGGCGGGGGAATACGCGAGGTGGCAGCTGGCGCATTCCTGCTGCCAGGCCGTGTGCGTGAGGCGGGGCATCAGATCGTCGCCGCCCCCGTCGCCGCGCGCCTCACCGCCCGACGGCAGCGAAAATGCCAGCAGGCTGATCGATCCGACTGTCGCCAGCACGCCGATTCCACGCAATACATAATTCATGCTTCGCTCCTTATTTGACCTGGTT
Organism: Thiobacillus sp.; assembly: GCA_019459705.1. Lineage (GTDB taxonomy): Bacteria > Pseudomonadota > Gammaproteobacteria > Burkholderiales > Thiobacillaceae > Thiobacillus. The sequence continues at coordinate 5,286 of JAIBFE010000070.1, forward strand.
CAGCCAGGCGATGAAATCGCCTTTTTCCTGTGCGCTGCATTCGCGCTGCAGCACGTCCATGCAGTTGCGGCGGAACCATTTCTCGACCTTGGCCGCGTCGGTGAAACGCTGGGGGTTCGCGACTGGCGCCAGCGGCTCGATGCGCTTGCCGACGCGGGTCTGTCCCGCCTGCTTCGGATTCGCGGTGTGGCAGCTGGCGCAGCTCTGTGCGCCGCCGCTCCGCCCGGGATGCTCGCTGCGATAGAGTGCTTCGCCGCGGGCGGGCGACAGGGCCGTCACCGCCACGCCGGCCTGCTGCGCATAGCGCGCCATGAAGCTGGCGGGGGTGTCGGCTGCCGCTGCGCTGGCCGAAAGCAGCAGCAGACTCGTCCATGCGATGTGCTTAATCATGCTGCACCCCCGGCTTGGCATCGAGGTATTGCTTGCCGGTGACCATGCTCTGCGCCACGCGTTCGCCGCGCAGCTGGTGGAACACCAGTGCCGCCATGTGCAGGCCGATGAATCCGAGCATCAAGGCAAAGCCGAATTCGTGCGGGTCTTCCGTCACGTCCTCCAGCCAGCTGGCGTTGCCCAGCCAGACGGCAAGCGGACCGGTGTGGAATTCACTGGCGGCAAGCCCCAGCCCGGTGACGACCATCAGCGCCATTACGCCATAGGCAAACAGGTAGGCGAGGCTGGCGATGGGGTCGTGGCCGACGCGATGGACACTCGGCAAACGCAGGCTTTTCAGGCTGTCCTTCCATACGGAGGGATGCCACAGATCGCGCCAGCGCGCACTCGCCGGCCCGACGATGCCCCACAACAGGCGCGTCAGCAGGGCGATCGTCAGGCCGTATCCAGCAAGGATATGCAGATTCCAGATCGTGTTTTCATAAGGACCGTGCTCGAACGCTTCGGCCAGCTGGCTGGTGCCGATCAGCGTCAGGATGGTGAGCGCGATGGCCCAGTGCAGCGCCCGCAGTAGCGGGTCGTACACGCGGCGGGTGCGGGGTTCGGGGTGCAGCATGGTGGCCTCTCCTTCTTCATTGCGATGAGGCCACTGTAAGCGCCTATTCTTATCTCACCCTTAAGCCATCCGGCAGATTGACGTGCTGCAGCAGGCCATCGCGTGCGCGCCGCGCCGTCTCCTGGTAGGCGCCGATTGCGCGCGTCACCAGGGTGTCCGGCTGGTGCACCGGCCCCGCGAGTTCCTGGTGGGCATCAAGCCGCCAGTCTTCGATCTTGCGTCCGGGACTCAGCACCACCAGCTGATCCGGCGTCAGGTAGCCCAGTTTCTGGTAGGTGGCGATGAAGGCGCGTCCGGCGTCGGGATAGATGTGCAGCACGCTGCGCCCCATGAAGCGCGTGTGTTCGGGCAGGCCCAGCAGATCGAGCACGGTGGGCACCAGGTCGATCTGGCTGGCGAGCCGGGTGTCGATGTGCGGTGCCACATGCGCGGGGGAATACACGATTGCGGGGATGTGGTAGTTCTCCGGCGGCAGGCTCACGCGGCCCTTGCTCGACGCACAATGGTCGGCCACCAGCACGAACACCGTGTCCTTGAACCAGGGCTTGCTGCGCGCCTGCTCGATGAAGCGGCCGACTGCCCAGTCGGAGTATTTCACTGCACCGGGGCGGCCGCGCGGCAGGTCGATGCGGCCTTCGGGGAAGGTGAACGGCGTGTGGTTGGACGTCGTCATCAAATGCATCAGGAAGGGTTTTCCGCTGGCGGCGTCACGGTCCATCTGCTCCAGCGCGTAGTCGTACAGATGCTCGTCGGCCACGCCCCAGATGTTGCCGAAGCTGCGATGCCGTTCGGGGAACTGGCCGCGGTCGATCGGCTGGTAATGGTTGCCGGCGAAATAGGCGTCCATGTTGTCGAATCGCGCGTAGCCGCCGTACATGAAACGGTTGACGTAGCCGTGGTCGGCCAGCACCGCGCCCAGGGTTTCCAGGTTCTGGTTGTGCTTGCGCCAGATGATCGAGTGCCCGGGCAGCGGCGGGATGGCGAGCGAAAGCGCTTCCAGCCCGCGCACGGTGCGGTTGCCGGTGGCGTGCAGATTGGCGAGGAACAGGCCCTGCCCGGCCAGGCGGTCGAGATTGGGGGTGAGTCCACGGGTATTGCCGCCGTGCGCCATATAGCTGGACGACAGGCTCTCCATCGTGACGATGACGATGTTTTTCGGTGGCGTGGCGGAGACGATGCGCGGCAAGGCTGCAGCTGGTGCAGCAACCGTCAGTGGGCGCGTGGCATAAAAATCGAAATAGTCGATTTCATTGTTGCCGAACGCGTAGCCCAGGCTGTACAGGCCGTTGGCAGACAGCTCCTTCTGGTATTCGTTGCTACCGTGGCGCGCATCCATCGACCACACTGACGCCAGCCCGGCAGCTACCGCCACGCTCGCCAGCCAGGCGACGACCCGGGCGTTGCGTTTGGCGGCAGGGCTGGCGGCGCGCAGCAGCCAGCTGCGGCTCGCCCACACCAGCGCAAGCGTGATGACGGCAAGTGCGCCCAGCAGGGTGCCGACAGGAAAGCTCTCGCGGATGTTGCCGACCACTTCGCGCGTGTAGACCAGATAATCCACCGCGATGAAATTGAAGCGCACGCCGAATTCGTCCCAGAAGAACCATTCGGCCATCACGCCGAAGCCCAGCGCAAACAGTCCCAGGGCCGCTACGGCGAGCACTCCTCCGCGGCGTATGCGCCCGGCCGGCTTGCGGCTGCCGAGTGCCGCTTCCAGCATGAGCAGCGCGGGCAGCGCCAGCGCCAGCGCCACCAGGTCGAAAGCGAGGCCGGTGCCCAGCACCGCCGCAGCCGATGCGAATGTCAGTTGCGCGGCGTGCCAGGTCTGGGTCATCAACACCGCACGCAGGCACGAATGCAGCAACACAAATCCGATGGCCAGCCAGGCCGTGAGTGGATATGTCGCTTCAAGAGCCGACAAAGAACGAAAACGCGAATTGGAATGCATGGACCCCCCACTTGACGCCGGACAGGATCGCACCCGGAACTTAAGGCAAGCTTAAGAATCGATGGGCAGGATGCAGTGGTTGCCTGGAGAACGGGCAGCCCTGCTTGTGTTCTGTAACGTGAAAAGCGTAGTCTCCCGAAATCCTCTGGCTTGATACGAACTGTGCCGCACCCGATATCCCGCTTCCTGATGCTCTGGTTCTTTGTCGCCCTGCAGGCGATGGCCCCGTTCATCCACGCGCATGCCGGCGCGGTGCAGCTGAATCATGCGGGCTTTCTGCATGTGCATCAGAGTGCCCACAGCGATGCTGCCTGGCATGTGATGTCGTCGGACGAGCACGGTGCGGAAGTCGAGGTGGCGCAGGGCATGCCGTTGCGCCCCGATGCCCTGGGCACGACTGCCGACACGCGCGTCCTGGCCTCGGATCGGGTACTGCCGCGTGCCAGTACGATGGGGCGCCCGGGCGCCGGCTTGCCGGCCCCGCCCCTGCTGCACCTCGCGCCGCCCGACCACACCCTTCCCCACGCCCTCGCTCCGCCCTCCGCCTGATCGCCCATCGCGGCGCGTCGCCCTGGACGCGCCTGCCTGCTGTTTTTATGCATCTGGAGATCAAGCATGACTGCTGTTTTTTTCGCTTCTCACCTCAACACATTGAGGACTGGACTTGTCCTGGCGCTGTTCGGCGCCACTTCTGCGTTTGCAGCCGACATGCTGCCGTTGACCGCTGCCCAGAAGACCAACCTTGGCATCGTCACTGCGGCGGCCGCCTCGCAGGCCGCGAGTCCGGCGCTCACCTATGCGGCACGGGTCACCCTGCCGCCCGCCAGCGTGCGCGTCGCCGCCGCTGCAGGCGCCGCGCTGGTGACGCAACTGCATGTGCAGGCAGGCGATACCGTCAGGCGCGGCGCGCCGCTCGTCACCCTGTCGATGCCGGGCCTTGCCGACGCACAGGCTACCCTGACCCAGGCGCGGCTGAAATCGCAGCTGGCGGCCAGCAATGCGGCACGTGACGAAAAACTGTTCGGCGAAGGGCTGATCGCCGAGGCGCGCCTGCGCGCCACCCGATCCGAGGCGCAATCGGCCCGTGCCAGCCTGATGGCAGCACAGGCCGCGCTGGCCATGCTGGGCACGGGCAAGGTATCGGGCAGCACGCTCACGCTCACCGCGCCGATTGCCGGCGTGATCACCGAGAGTGCCGCCGAGCCTGGCCAGCGGGTGGATGCCGGGATGGCGCTGGTGAAAGTGGCGGACCTGTCGAAGCTGGCGCTGGAGATTCCGTTGAGTCCGGCGCAGGCGCAGCAGGTCAGCGTCGGTCAGGAGGTGCAAGTCGACGGCAGTGCGGCGAGCGGACGCATCACCGCGTTGCTGCCGCAACTGAATGCCGCGCAAAGCGTGCTCGCACGCGCCAGTCTTGTCGACCCGCAAAAACTGCTGCGTCCCGGTCAGTCGGTGCAGGTTGCCATTGCCGGCACACGGTCGGCGCAGGGTCTGACCGTGCCGGCCAGCGCGCTGGTGTGGAAAGCCGGCGTGCCGCATGTGTTCGTCGAAACGCGCCAGGGCTTTACCCCGACACCGGTGAAACTGGTTCGCCAGAATGCCAGCCAGGCGGAAGTGACGGGTCTTGCCGCCGGCAGCCGCGTCGCCACCAAAGGCGTGGCGGCGCTCAAAGCGCAATGGCTGGGAGAGTAAGTCATGCTGAATATCCTGACCGAATTCGCGCTGGCGCGACGCTGGCTGATGCTCGTGCTTGCGCTGGTGCTGGCTGGGCTGGGGGTGCGCGCGTTCCAGCAGATTCCCATCGATGCCTTTCCCGATGTCTCGACCACCCAGGTCAAGCTGATCCTGAAGGCGCCCGGCATGACACCGGAGGAGGTGGAGGCGCGCATCACCCAGCCGGTTGAAACCGAGCTGCTGGGCATTCCGCACCAGACCATCCTGCGCAGCCTGTCGAAGAACGCGCTGGTCGACATCACCGTCGACTTCGAGGAAGGCACCGACATCTACTGGGCGCGTCAGCAGGTAGCCGAGCGCTTCGCCAATGTGAAGGGCGACCTGCCCGGCAACGTGTCGGGCGGACTGGCGCCGATCTCGACACCGCTGTCAGAACTGTTCATGTTCACCATCGAAGGCCCCCTGTCGCTGGCGGAAAAACGCAGTCTGCTCGACTGGACGATCCGCCCGCAACTGCGCGCATTGCCCGGGGTTGCCGATGTCAATACGCTGGGCGGCCGCGTTGCCACGTTCGCCGTGAGTCCGGATCCTGCGGCGCTGACCGCACGTGGCGTGACGCTGGACGAATTGCGCAGCGCGCTGGAAAGCAATACCCGCAACGATGGCGCCGGACGCGTCAACGAAGGCGAGGAAACCTGGGTGGTGCGCGTCAATGGCGGCGTCGCATCGCTGGATGACCTGCGCCACATCGGCGTCAAAAGCGTGGCCGGCGTGGTCGTCACCGTCGGCGACGTCGCACGCGTCGAACTGGGCGAGATGACCCGCTATGGCGCGGTGACGCAGAACGGTCAGGGCGAGGCGGTCGAAGGCCTGGTGATCGGCCTCAAGGGCGTCAACGCCGGCGTGCTGATCAAGAACGTCAAGACCCGGCTCGCCGAGATTCAGGCCACCCTGCCGAAGGGCGTGACGATTTCGCCGTTCTATGACCGCGCGCAACTGGTCGACCGTGCCGTCGGCACCGTCAGCAAGGCGCTGCTCGAAGCAGCGGTGCTGGTGGTGATCCTGCTGCTGCTGTTCCTCGGCAATCTGCGCGCTGCCATCGTGGTGGCGCTTATCCTGCCCTTGTCGGTGCTGGCGACCTTCGTGCTGATGCGCCAGTTCGGCCTGTCGGCCAATCTGATGAGCCTGGGCGGGCTGGCGATCGCGATCGGTCTGCTGGTCGACGCCGCGGTGGTGGTGGTGGAGAACGTCGTCGCACATCTGGCGCACGATCCGGAGAATACCAGCGAAACGCCGCTGCAACGGGTGCTGTGGGCGACGCAGGAAGTCGCCAGTCCGGTGACCTCGGGCATCGCCATCATCGCCATCGTGTTCCTGCCTTTGCTGACGCTGGAAGGGCTCGAGGGGAAATTATTCACGCCGGTGGCGCTGACCATCGTGTTCGCCCTGGCCGCATCCTTGCTGTTTGCGCTCACCGTGATCCCGGTGCTGGCGTCGGTGTTGCTGAAGCAGGGCGCACACACCGATCCGTGGCTGCTGCGCAAGGCGCAAGGCATCTACACGCCCCTGCTTGACCGCGCGCTGGCGCGGCCAAAAATCGTGTATGTCACCGCCGGCGTGCTGATGCTGACGGCGGTGGGGGTGTATCCCCTGATCGGCAAAACCTTCATGCCGGTGATGGACGAGGGCGATATCCTGGTACAGCTGGAAAAACTGCCGTCGATCAGCCTGGAGGAATCGGTCGCGCAGGATCTTCGGGTGCAGCAGGCGCTGCTGAAGAACGTGCCGGAAATACGCCGCATCGTCGCTCGTGCCGGCGCCGACGAACTCGGCCTCGATCCGATGAGCCTCAATGACACCGATTCCTTTCTGGTGCTGAAACCGATGGCCGAATGGCGCAAACCTGACAAGGAATGGCTGACGGGTGAAATCCGTGCGGTGGTCGACGGCTTCCCGGGCATCGCCTACAACTTCACCCAGCCGATCGACATGCGGGTGTCGGAAATGCTCACCGGCTCGCGCGGCGACGTCGCGATCAAGGTATTCGGGCCCGACCTCGCCACGCTCAACCGTCTGGCCGGCGAGATTTTCAGCGTGGTCGAGAAGATTCCCGGCGCGTCGGACGTCTACACCCAGCAGAACGAAGGCGTGCAGTATCTGCAGGCAGAAATCGACCGCGATGCCGCCGGCCGCTTCGGCCTCAGTGCCGACGCCATCGCCCTGCTGCTGCGTACCCAGCTTGAAGGCGAAATCATCGGCACCCTCCAGCAGCAGGGGCGCCGCATTCCGCTGCAACTGCGCGGACCGCAAGGCCTGCGCGAGTCGCCGGACGCGCTGCAGGCGATCCGCCTGACCCTGGCGGACGGCCGCGAAATCAGTCTTGACCAGGTTGCGCATCTCAAGCGCACCAATGGCCCGGTCGCGGTGAAGCGGGTGAATGCCGCGCGCTTCACCGTGGTGCAGACCAACGTCGCCGGACGCGATCTGGTCAGCTTAGTAACCCCCGCGCCGGGGGGGGTGGCGCAGCAGGTGAAGCTGCCGCCCGGCGACAGCGTCGCCGGGGGGGGCC
>JAIBFE010000072.1 GCA_019459705.1 Thiobacillus sp.
ATGGCGTCGACCGCGGCGTGCGCTTCTTCGGCGGTTGGTGCGTCGACCACGCCCATGCCGGCGGCGAGGCCGTCAGCGTTCACCACGATGGGCGCGCCCTGCGCATCGATATAGGCGTGCGCGGCGGTGGCATCGGTGAAGGTGCCGAAGGCGGCGGTGGGGATGCCGTGGCGCGCCATGAACTGCTTGGCGAAATCCTTCGAGCTTTCGAGCTGGGCGGCGGCCTGGGTCGGGCCGAAAATCTTCAGTCCGGCGGCGCGGAAGGCGTCAACGATGCCCGCTGCCAGCGGTGCCTCGGGGCCGACTACGGTGAGCGCGATGTCCGGATCGCGACGAACGAATTCCACCAGCGACGGGATCTCCGTCAAGGCCACGTTGACGACGCCATCCTCGGTCGCCGTACCGCCGTTGCCGGGCGCGACGAAAACCTGCGAGACGCGAGGGGATTGCGCGAGCTTCCACGCCAGTGCGTGTTCGCGTCCGCCGGAGCCGATGACAAGAATCTTCATGGTATGAGGGGCTGGGATTTAGGAGTTAGGGGATAGGGGGCAGAGCCGGTGGATCAAGTCAGCGCGGCCACAGGCCGCTCGTTCCCTGATCCCTGGCTCCTGATCCCGGGCCCCTTGGGTTCAATGTCGGAAATGCCGGGTGCCGGTAAACACCATCGCGATGCCATGTTCGTTGGCAGCAGCGATGACTTCGTCGTCGCGCTTCGAACCGCCGGGCTGGATCACCGCCTTGATGCCCGCAGCCGCAGCCTGGTCGATGCCGTCGCGGAAGGGGAAGAAGGCGTCGCTTGCCATCACCGAGCCGGGCACCGGCAGGCCGGCGTGCTCGGCCTTGATCGCGGCGATGCGCGCGGAGTTGACGCGGCTCATCTGGCCGGCGCCGACACCGACGGTCATGCGGTCCTTCGCGTAGACAATCGCATTGGATTTGACGAACTTGGCGACACGCCAGGCGAACAGCAGGTCGTCCATTTCCTGCGCGCTCGGTGCGCGCTCGGTGACGGTCTTCAGCTCGCCGTGGAGCAGGATGTCGGCGTCCTGCACCAGCAGGCCGCCGGCGACGCGCTTCATGTCGAGCTGGGCCACGCTGCCCGACCAGGCGCCGCATTCGAGCAGGCGCACGTTCTTCTTGGCAGCCACCGCGGCGGAAGCTTCCGGGCTGACTTCGGGGGCGATGATGACTTCGACGAACTGGCGCTCGACGATGGCCTGTGCCGTTTCCCCATCCAGCCGGCCATTGAAGGCGATGATGCCGCCGAAGGCCGATTCGGGATCGGTCTGGTAGGCGCGGTTGTAGGCGTCCAGCAGGGTGGCGCCGTAAGCGACGCCGCACGGGTTGGCTTGCTTGACGATGACGCAGGCGGGGGCGGTGTCGCCTGTTCCATCCCCAAACTGCTTCACGCATTCGAGCGCGGCGTCGGTGTCGGCGATGTTGTTGTAGCTGAGCTCCTTGCCCTGGATCTGGCGCGCGGTCGCAATCGTGCCGGCGGGTGCGTTGGATTCGACATAGAACGCGCCAGCCTGATGCGGGTTCTCGCCGTAGCGGCAGGTCTGCGCACGGGTGAATTGCAGGTTCAGCTTCTCGCCGAAGGCTTCGCGTTCGTTGCTGTCGTTCAGCGCAGTCAGGTAGTTGCTGATGGCGCCATCGTATTCGGCGGTGTGGCTGAACGCCTTCTTCGCCAGATTGAAGCGGGTGGCATCGGTGAGCGCGCCGCCGTGGGCCTGCATCTCGGTCACCAGCGCCGCGTAGTCGGCCGGGTCGGTGACGATGGCGACGTGGCGGTAGTTCTTGGCGGAGGAGCGCACCATGGCCGGACCGCCGATGTCGATGTTCTCGATCGCGTCGTCCAGCGTGTGCGGCTTCGATACCGTGGCGACAAAGGGATACAGGTTGACGCACACCAGGTCGATGTAGGGCATGTTGTGCGATGCCATGGTGGCGACGTGCTCGGGCAGGTCGCGCCGTGCCAGGATGCCGCCATGGACTTTCGGGTGCAGCGTCTTGACCCGTCCGTCGAGCATCTCGGGAAAGCCGGTGTATTCGCTGACGTCGATCACCGCGAGGCCGGCGTCGCGCAGGGTCTTGGCGGTGCCGCCGGTGGAGAGCAGTTCGACGCCGGCATTGGCGAGCGCGCGGGCGAAGTCGACGAGGCCGGTTTTATCCGACACGGAGAGCAGGGCCCGCTGTATTTTCATTGTGGCAATGGTCATGAAAGATTTAATCCGAGAGGCCGTGTTCGCGCATTTTCTTGCGCAGAGTGTTGCGGTTGATGCCGAGCATGTCGGCGGCGCGCGTCTGGTTGCCTTCGGCGCGGTCGAGGATATAGGCCAGCAGGGGCTTTTCCACCGCGCTTACCACCATGTTGTAGATCTCGCTCGGGGTTTCGCCGTCGAGGTCCTTGAAATAGCGGTTGAGCGACCGCCGCATGCACGCGGCGATTTCGTTTTCTTCGATCATGTTGAAGTTCCCCTTTATGCCGCGAGCCGCGAGGCGGGTGGCATGTCTTCCGCGTTATTGTTCTGGTAGCTGGTTTCATAGCGCAGGCGGTTGTCGGCGCGCGCCGCCTGGGCAAAATATTCGTTGACCACGGCGAGCTGTTCGGCCACCGAGTCGAGCTGATTCATGGTGTGGCGGAACACGCTGCTGCCGACCAGTCCCCGGGTGTACCAGGAGATGTGCTTGCGCGCGACGCGCACCCCGGTGACGTCGCCATAGAAGTCGTACAGGTCGTGGATGTGTCCGAGCATTACGGCGTGGATTTCCGCCACTTCCGGCTGCGGCAGGTGTTTGCCAGTGGCCAGGAAATGCTCGATCTCGCGGAAGATCCACGGCCGGCCCTGCGCGGCACGGCCGATCATCACGGCGTCGGCGCCGGTGTACTCGAGCACGTATTTCGCCTTTTCCGGGGTGGTGATGTCGCCGTTGGCGATCACCGGGATCTTCGCCTCCGCCTTCACCGCGCGAATGGTGTCGTATTCGGCCTCGCCGGTGTAGCCGCAGGCGCGGGTGCGGCCATGCATCGCCAGCGCCT
>JAIBFE010000087.1 GCA_019459705.1 Thiobacillus sp.
CGCCGTCCATGAATACGTACAGCGGATCGGCAAAGTAGGAATAGGTGCATTCCTTGCGGTCGAGGTTGACGGTTTCGAACTTGTCGTCGGCGCGGTAGACGCTCTCGGTGCCGGAACCATTGAGCAGGTTTTTCAGTTTCATCTTGACGACGGAGGAATTGCGGCCGGATTTCGAAAATTCGGCTTTCTGCACCACCATCGGGTCTTTGCCTATCATCACGACGTTGCCGGCGCGGAGTTCCTGTGCGATTTTCATGGGTGTGTCCTGCTGCGAGAGCGCTAAGGGTTTGAGAAAACCCGGGATTTTAACTTAATTTCAACGAAATCAACCAGCTTGTCGCCAAGTCGGCCGGCCAGGCTGAGGCGACCGCACCAGACTTCGGCATGCCGCTCGAGGGCGGCCTGCTGCGCGCGCCAGGCCGCCCAGCAGGCCGCCATGTCCGCGGTATCCGGCATACCGTTCCAGTGTCGCCACATTCCGCTCACCACGCGCGCGGCTTCGCGATCCAGCCCTTCCGTGTAGTGCGCCAGCAGCGCGTTCGTCTTGTCCCAGTGCGCCTCGTCCGCCTGCGGGTAGGCCTGCCACACCAGCGGACGCGCGGCCCACTGCGCACGCACGCAGGAATCCTCGCCGCGGACGAAATTCAGATTGCATGCCCACAACAGGTGGTCATACGCATCCTGGTCCAGAAACGGCAGGATATGCAGCCGAAAAGCCCCGCGCTGGTGCATCTCGCCCGCCTGCAGGCGGGCAACCGACAGCCACGCGGCCAGTTGCGGAATCGCCCGGCTTTCGGGCACGAGACAGGTGACCGGGCGCATGTCGACCGACCAGGCATCGAGCAGATCAGGCAGTGCAGGATTTTCGTAGGCGAACAGCGACACCCGCAATTCCTCCGCCAGCGGCGCGTCCAACCCAAGCCGGCGCCAAAATGCCCCTGTCCCGGAACGCACGAACGCGGCGCGCCGCCCGGCCAGGTCTGCCTCGGCCAGCAGACCGCCGGTCGCCGGCGTGTAGCCGGGAAAGAAAAAATACCGGGTCAGCGGCAACCGGGGGTGCGGCGATGCCAAACCATGGTGTTCGGCCACCCAGGGCTCGGCGCTCAGATACTCGAGATTGATCCAGACCGGCGGCGGCGACTGCATGCCCATCGCGGCCAGATAGGTTTCCGGCAGCGTGCAGCCGAAGGCATCGATCACCACTTGCGCCGGCTCGGTTACGGCAAAAGGAGTGCGCCACGCGCACACCCTCACCCCCTCGCAGGATTGCTCGGCCGCATCCGGGCTTATGGTGGGCCAGATGCACTGAAACGCATGCAGGTCGTCCACCCACAGCCGCACGTCCAGGCCATGCTCCCTGACCAGCCCGCGCGCCAGCCGCCAGGCGATACCGATGTCGCCATAGTTGTCGACGACGTTGCAGAAGATGTCCCACGTGCTGCGCATGCCGCGCATCCTACCGCACAAGCCCGAGTTGGAAGGAAACCACAGCCTGACGAAGGCCTTTGTTTTTATACGCTTTACTCTTGTAAAAACTCATGCGCGGTAGTAAAAAGCAAACAGTTTGGTTTCAAGAACCGTGCAGGTTTGGCATTACCGCAGGGGCATTACCGGGTAGCGCGCTTGAATTCAGACCGACGGCCAAAAAAATCACGCCGTCCTGTCATCCGCCGGCGCATTTGTGCTTATCGCGGTTATGTTTAGTGTCACGCCAAGGAGGGAGTTTTAATGGCAACAGGTACAGTCAAGTGGTTCAGCGATGCCAAGGGTTTTGGATTCATCACCCCCGATGATGGCGGCGAGGATGTGTTCGCACATTTCTCCGCCATCCAGAGCAACGGCTTCAAGACCCTGAAGGAAGGCCAGAAAGTCACGTTCGAAGTCAGCCAGGGTCCCAAGGGCAAGCAGGCGTCCAACATCCAGCCGCAAGGTTGAATTGTTGAGCCAAAAAAAAAACCCCCGGGGGGGGGGGTTTTTTTTTGGGGAACACACCAGGGCGACAAAATTGCGGCCCAACCCACCGCCAA
>JAIBFE010000106.1 GCA_019459705.1 Thiobacillus sp.
CGGAGAAAGTCGGCACCACCGTTTCGGCTTTTTTCGATGTCGAGGTCGATCCTCAGGGAATCGAGATGGTCGCCGAGGATCTGGCCAAGCAACCCGAAGTCAGAAGCCTCTACATCATGAGCGACATGACCAGCTTGCATATTCATACCCTGACCGAAGACAACACGGCGCTTGAAGATTTCGTCCGTCGCAATCTGTTTTCGCGCCGTCATGTCGTCAAGGTCAACTGCAAGATGCTTCTTAGCAGGGTGAAAAATCGGCGTGGTGGTTCGCGTATCTAGACGGGCAGGTTAACGATCCGGTCCGGGTCGCTGAGTCAGTGCTGATCGGTACAGGGTCGATTCAGGCATTTCAGAAAACCACCTTACGCAGCCGCCGCCACGACGCTCCGCAAATACTTCAGTACCGGCAGGGTCGATGCGCTGTCCAGCGCGGTGTAGCCGCCGCTGGTTTCCTTGTCGAGGTCGGCGCCGGCTTCCACCAGACGCTTGAGCACATCGAGCTTGCCGGTGGAGGCAGTGTAGATGGCGCAGGTGGCGCCGTTGACGTTCTGATTGTCGACGTTGGCGCCGCGATCGATGAGCAGGGAGACGAGCTGGGGATCGCCGTGGACGCAGGCGAACCACAGGGCGTGGTGGTCGTCGTCGTTGACGTGGTTGGGGTCGGCGCCCAGGGCCAGCAGTTCTTCCACCAGGGCGCGCTCGCCTTTCAGCGCGGCCAGCATCAGGGGCGACATGCCGTTGTCGATGCGGGTGTGCAGGCGGTCGACCGGGAAGCCGTGATCCATGAGCCAGGTGGACAGGGTTGGCGAAGGCGAACTGGGGACGACCGTTTCACTCTGGCTGAATTGCAACCAGCCCTGCCAGCCGCCCGCCAGGTTGTACACCCGGGCGTAGCCGAAGCCGGCGATGAACTGGCACAGGTCGCGGCTGCTGTTGCCGTGATAGCAGTAGACCAGCACCGGCCGCTCGCGCTGGCGGCTTTTCATGAGTTGCCTGAGCAGCGCGTCGGAGACGGGCTCGGCGCCTTCGATGCGGCCCTGGGCGTAACTGGCCGGGTCGCGCATGTCGAGGATGAGCAGCTCGGGTTCGGTGCGCAGGTCCTGCAGTTGGGTGGGGTGGAGGTCGTGGTAGCTCATGGCGTGGGTTCCTCTCGTGGATGGGTCATGGGCAGCGACGTCCGCAGCAATTGCTTGAAGCCTTTCATCACCGGCTTGGGAATCTGCGTTTCGGCGTGCAAGCGCCACATGTGGATGGCTTCTGCCAGTGCGCCGTCCGTGCCTTGCCGGGCCTGCGCGATCAGGGCGTGGACTTCGTCGCCCAGCCCTTGGCCGGGCCGTTCCCTGATCACGTCGTAGACGGCGGTGAGGGCGGTTTTTTCTGCCTCGCCCATCTTGCATTTGCCGTCGAGGATCTTGAGCATGATGGCGGTGACGCAGTCGAGGTGGGCGGGTTCGAGCGGGGTGGCGTGTGCCCATTGCGCGGCCGGGTGCATCGCGGGGCTGCCTGGTCGGGCCGCATCCCACAGCGTCTTGAAGCGCGTATCCAGATCGGAGAGCTGCCGGTCGGTTTCATTCAGCTGGCTGAAGCCGGCGCGGGGCGCGAGGTCGCCGGTTTCCAGCGCCTGTTTCAGGTGCTCGCGCCGGGCGTAGACCTCGGCGATGCGGGCCTTGAGCTGGCTGATTTCCTGCTGGAGGGTCATTCAAATCCCCGCCGCCAGCGCCGCCACCACCGAACTGCCGATGCCGTCGCTGGGGTCGAGCTGCCGCAATTGATCCAGGATTTCGACCGAGGCGGCGGTGTTGCCGCGGCGCAGTTCGATGAAGGCCATGGCCTTGAGGGTGAGCAGGGCGAAGCTGGCTTCCTTGCCGTGCAGCATGTCGAGTGTCCAGTCGCGCCAGTCGGTCGGCAGATTGCCGAGCCGGGCGGCTTCGCGCATGCCCAGCGCGGCCATGTCGTAAGCGGCGTCGAACAGGCATTCGCGGTTGTAGAACTTGACCAGCGCGCGGTAAAGCGGCAGCGAGCAGGGTGCCTGGCTGCGCGCGATGCCGAACAGCAGCTCGGCTGCCGCCGGATCGCTGCGGTGCAGCGCCATGCCGCGTTGCAGCAGGGTGTGGGCTTCGGCTGGCAGGCTGTCGATGTCTGCCGGTTGGACCATCTCGTTCATGCTGCTTGCAGGTATGCAGCGCGCAGCAGTTTCATGCAGGCGCGGTTCGCCGCCAGGTCCAGCGCGGTGAAACCGTCCAGCGTTTCCGGCGTGGGGTCGGCGCCGGCGTCCAGCAGCAGCTGGACGATCGCGGTCTTGCCGGCCGAGGCGGCGTAGATCAGCGCAGTGGCGCCGTTGACGTTCTGGCTGTCGAGCGGCGCGCCGGCCTTGATCAGGGCGTTCACGCAGGGGGCGCTGCCGGCGTAGCAGGCGAACCACAGCGCGCCGTTGCCGTCGGCGTTCATCCCGCGCGGGTCGGCGCCGCGTGACAGCAGGTCGCCGATGTAGCCGATGCGACCCATGCGGGCGGCATGCATCAGCGGTGTGGCGGCATTGGCGATGCGGCCGTGCAGGGTTTGCTGCAATGAATCGGCGGAGGGGAAGCCTTGGTTCTCGAGCCAGGCCTTGAGTGCGGTGTCATTCATCGTAGGCGTCCAGGGTGAGGAGTCGTGGATCGTCCACAGGCATGCCCACGGCGAAGTGGTACAGCACCTGAAAACGGCTGTCGGCGAGGCCCAGCACGTCGTGGTCGGCATCGTCGAAGAAGCAGCCGATGCCGGTACCGCGCCAGCCTGCGGCTTCGGCCTCCAGCGTGATGACGTGGCCGAGCATGCCCGTCTCCCAGTGCAGGTGGCGGTAGGCGGCGGGGTTCGCGTCGATGGGCGCTGCAAATTCGGCCACCAGCATTAAGGTGACGGCGCTGTGCGAGGCGATGTCCTGATGGCAGGACAAGGTGCGCGCGGTTTTCGCGGCAGCGGCCTGCAGCAGCAGGAACAGCGGCAGTTCAGGGTCGGCCGCGTCCCATGCGAATTCGGCGCGGCAGGATTCGCGCAACGCGGCTGCTGCGGCGTCGCTGCGCGGCAGCGCATAGAGGCCGGGCGCGACGCCCTCCACCCGATGCACCAGCAGCACCGGATGCACGCGCGGGGCATGCGGCCACATGTCCCACACCGGGGAATGGCCGGGCAGCAGGCAGGACAGCAGGCGGCGGAATACGGCGTGGGGCAGGACGGATCGGCCGTCGAAGGCCTGGGCGCTGCGGCGCTTGAGGATGACTTCGCTCGCCGGCCGGGTGGAGGTCGAAGGCAGCGGCGTGAGCTGAGGCAGGCCTGCTTCAGCGGGCAGGAGCGCGCCGCGCGTGGCCGCTGCCACCTCCTCGATCACCGGCCACTGATAAAGCGGATGCGGATCGAGCAGGCTGGGTTTGCCCGCGAAGCGAAGCCAGTCGGCAGGTAAGTCGGCAGGTAAGGAAGCGCTCGCATCGAGGGCGACGATCACCTCGGGTTCCTCCGCTTCCACCCCCGCAAAATCCGCCGTGCGATCCAGCCCCAGGTGCCTGGCCACCTCGCTCGAATCCAGACGCAACAAGTGCACGCGCCAGCCCAGCAAGGCGGCTGCGTAGCTCACTGCAGCCAGAACATGACCGAGATCGAGCTGGCAGTAGCGGAAGGCGCGCTCGCCGTATTTCCAGGCTTCGCGCCAGTGGATGGAACTGAAGCCGAGCCACAGGCCGGGCGTGGGGGATTCGCTGCTCTCGGCCCGCTGTTCCAGCACATGCGAACGGCTGTGGTAGTGGTGCAGGCCGTGAGTGACCCCTTGCACACCGGCGGCGATGACATAGGTTTCGGTGGGATGCAGGTTGCCCGAGGAGGGGTTCGCCCGCAGCGCCCAGCGTGAACCGGCGTACTCCTTCCAGGCGGTGATGCCCACGGACAGGCGCAGCAGGGTGCTGAGCGAATCCACATTGAGCGGGGCGGCAGGCCGGGTGTCGGGCAGCGCGTTCCAGGCGATGTCGGGATAGGGCACGTCGCGCGGCAAGGCCAGGGTCTGGGTGTCCGTCCAGTGGCGGAACGGGTCGGGCTGCGCGTCCCAGTCGAGCGTACCGGGGCCGGCGGCGTAGCGGTCGAGGTGGTGCTGGGTGCGCTGGTGATAGGCGTGAATGACGGCAGCCTGGGTGGGAACGTTCATAGGGTTGTCTGACCTGTGCATGGCAATGCCGGGTTGGATGCACGTGCCGGAACCGGCGCGCGGGTCCTTGAGCCGGTCTTGAGAGGAATCCACCAAAACGCCTCTCGCGAGGTGATCCATGTCGTTATCCTGACAATAGCCCGCTTCACCGGAAGCGCGCGTATACACTGTATTTACATCCGTCCTGCCATGATGGCTGCATGAAAACGACGAACGTCCCGCTAGTGGAACTGCAATCCTCATGCCATCGCAGTATGGGAATGGGGAGGCGTGTCTGGAACTATGCAGGCGCCGTGCTGGCCTGCCTGTTCACCGCAGGCATCGCCACGCTTCTGGTGCGCTGGGTGGACCCGACCAACATCGTCATGTTGTTTCTGCTGGCGGTGTTTCTGGTGGCCTGGCTGCTGGGGCGAGGGCCGGCGCTGCTGGCGGCTTTTCTCGCCGTCGCCCTGTTTGATTTCTTTTTTATCCAGCCTCATTTCTCGTTTGCGGTGGCCGACGCCCAGCACCTGATCACCTTCGCGGTGATGCTGGCGGTGGCGCTCGTCACCGGCCAGCTCGCCGCGGTGGCACGCGAGCGGCTGCGCTATGTGGAGATGGTCCAGGAAACCCGCATGCAGGCCGAAGCGGAGCGGCTGCGCCATTCGATCCTGGCCAGCCTGTCGCACGATCTGCGCACGCCGCTTGCCGCGCTGGTGGGGTTAGCCGATACGCTCGTGCTGGCCAACCCCCAACTGCCGCCGCCGCACGACGAGACCGCACGCGTCCTGCGCGACCAGGCCCAGTCCCTGGCCGAGATGGTCAACAACCTGCTGGAACTGGCGCGGCTGACGCAGGGCAGGCAGCCGCTCAATCTGGAATGGCAGCCGCTGGAGGAGATCGTCGGCGCCGCCATCCAGCGGCTGGGGCCGGTGCTGAAGGCGCACCCTGTGTCGGTCGACCTGGATCCCGGCCTGCCGCTGCTGGAATTCGACGCCGTGCTGCTGGAACGCGTGCTCGGCAACCTGCTGGACAA
Organism: Thiobacillus sp.; assembly: GCA_019459705.1. Classification (GTDB taxonomy): domain Bacteria; phylum Pseudomonadota; class Gammaproteobacteria; order Burkholderiales; family Thiobacillaceae; genus Thiobacillus. The sequence continues at coordinate 5,189 of JAIBFE010000106.1, forward strand.
CGCCGCCAAACATACCCCACCCGCCACCCCGCTTTTCGTGGAGGCGCGCGTTCACGGAGACGTGGCCGAGGTGACCGTGCGGGATAACGGCCCGGGTTTCCCGTCCGATTCGAGTTCCGAAGCCCCTGTTCCTCACGGCTTGGGACTCGCCATCTGCCAGGCCATCGTCATCGCCCACGGCGGCAAGCTGTGGCGGGAGAACGGGCCGGATGGCGGCGCCCGCGTCGCCTTCACCCTGCCGCTGGGCACGCCACCGGCCATCGGCGAGGAACCGGAGGCCGCATGACCCGGGTGCTCATCGTCGAGGACGATCCGCAAATCCGCCGCTTCCTGCGGCTCGCGCTGGAAAGCGAAGGCTGCACGGTGCAGGAAGCCGGCCGGCTCGACGTCGGCGTGGCGGCTTCGCGCCTCGGTCCCGATCTGGTCCTGCTCGACCTGGGTCTGCCGGACGGCGACGGCCTCGACTTCATCGGACCGTTCCGGGCGCGCTCGAAAGCGCCGGTCATCATCCTGTCCGCACGCGGGCAGGAGCCGGACAAGGTGGCCGCGCTCGATGCCGGCGCCGACGATTATCTGGTGAAGCCCTTCGGCATGGCGGAACTGCTGGCCCGGGTGCGCGCCCAGCTGCGGCGTCGGGCTGGCGAAGGCGAGGCGGAGGCGCCTGAATTCCGCTTCGGCGACGTGGTGGTCGATCTCGACCGGCGCTCGGTCAGCCGGGCGGGCGATCCGGTGCACCTGACGCCGATCGAATTCCGCTTGCTGACCTTTCTGATTACGCATGCCGGGCGGGTGCTCACCCACCGCCAGATCCTGCGCGAGGTGTGGGGGCCGGGCCACAGCGAAGGCGGCCACACGCTGCGGGTCTACGTGGGCCGGCTGCGCCACAAACTGGAGGCCGACCCCGCCCGGCCGCAGCATCTGCTGACCGAAACCGGCGTAGGCTACCGCATGGAAATCTGAGCGGGAACAGGTCGCACACCCCGCGCGCGTTTACACCGTTTTTATACGCGCCCTGCCAGCATGGGCACACCTGCTTAACCGGATCGCACCATGACTTCAGCTCCCGACAACACACGCCTGCCCGTCCTGACCCTGGCTGCCCTCGGCGTGGTGTACGGCGATATCGGCACCAGCCCGCTCTACGCCATCAAGGAAGTCTTCGGCGGGACGCATCATCCGGTACCCATCACGCCGGACAACATTCTCGGCATCCTGTCGCTGGTGTTCTGGACGCTGGTGCTGGTGGTGTCGGTGAAATATGCCGCCTTCATCATGCGCGCCAACAACAACGGCGAAGGCGGCATCATGGCGCTGATCGCGCTGGTGCAACGCAACACGCGCAATGCCCGGCAGGCGCGCGCGCTGGTGTTGCTGGGGCTGTTCGGCGCGGCGCTGTTCTACGGCGACGGCATCATCACGCCGGCCATCTCGGTGCTGTCCGCCATCGAAGGACTGGAGGTGGCGACGCCCGCCTTCAAGCCCTGGGTTATCCCGCTCACTATCGGCATCCTGTTCGGCCTGTTCTGGGTGCAGCGCCACGGCACCGGCCGGGTGGGCGGCCTGTTCGGGCCCATCACCACGCTCTGGTTCGTGGTGCTGGCGATACTCGGCATCGCCAATATCTGGCACAGCCCGGGCGTGCTGGCCGCGCTGTCGCCGCATCATGCGCTGGGTTTCTTCATGGCCGAGCCGGGCGTGGCCTTCTTCTCGCTGGGTGCGGTGTTTCTGGCGGTGACCGGGGCCGAGACGCTCTATGCCGACATGGGCCACTTCGGCACCAAGCCGGTGCGGCTGGCCTGGCTGGGCCTGGTGCTGCCGGCGCTGACGCTGAACTACTTCGGCCAGGGCGCGCTGCTGCTCGTCGAGCCGGAGGCCATCGCCCACCCCTTCTATCATATGGCGCCCGACTGGGCGCTGTATCCCCTGGTGATCCTGGCGGGTGCGGCCACGGTCATTGCCTCGCAGGCGGTGATTTCCGGCGTCTATTCGATCACCCACCAGGCCATCCAGCTGGGTTACACCCCGCGCATGCTGGTGCAGCACACGTCGAGCGAAGTCCGCGGGCAGATCTATCTGCCGGGCGTGAACTGGGCGCTGTTTCTCGCGGTGGTGGCGCTGGTACTTGGCTTCGGCTCGTCGTCGAGCCTGGCCTCGGCCTACGGCATTTCCGTGTCCGGCACCATGATCATCACCACCCTGCTGGTCTATGTGGTGGCGCGTCGCGCCTGGGGCTGGGGCCGCGCGCGCAGCCTGCTGATCCTGGGCGTGTTTCTGCTCATCGACCTGGCCTTCTTCGGCGCCAACCTGAGCAAGATCGCCGATGGCGGCTGGTTCCCGCTGGTCTTCGCCGGCAGCCTGTTCCTGCTGATGACCACCTGGAAACGTGGACGCGACCTGCTCAAGGCGCGGCGCGACCGCGATGCCATGCCGCTCGATGCCTTCGTGCAGAGCATGAGCGGCGCCGACATTCCCACGGTCCCTGGCACGGCGGTGTTCCTCACCCCGCATCCGGATCAGGTACCGCATTCGCTACTGCACAGTCTCAAGCATTACAAGTGCCTGCATGAACGGGTGGTGGTGCTCAACGTGACCTTCGCCAACGAGCCCTTTGTGCCGGTGGAGCAGCGGGTGAAAGTGACGCAACTGGGCGAGCGCTATCACCGGGTGGAGGTGTTCTTCGGCTTCATGGACCGCCCCGACCTGACCGGTGCCCTGCATCGCTGCATCGACGCCGGCATGGCCTGCGATCTGGACAACACGACCTTTTTCCTCGGCCGCGAAACCCTGATCCCGCGCAAGAAATCGGACATGGCCTGGTGGCGCGAAAAGCTGTTCATCACCATGTCCCGCAATGCGGGAACGGTGGCGGATTATTTCGGGCTGCCGCCCAACCGGGTGGTGGAGCTGGGGGCGCAAGTCGTGTTGTGATTCGCCCCGTGCACCCCGGTTCGGGATGTATGGGTCATGGCGCGGGCGGCTGGTAGGACAGTTCGCCGGCCAGGCAACCGATCGGCTCGGCCAGCTTTCCGTTCGGCCCGGTCTCGAAGCTCACCAGGTAGATTTCATCCTCCGGCACGGCTTCGACATGGCCGACGTTGACCACCATGCCGCGGGTGCCGGCGGGCGCCAGCAGGTCACCGGGCTTGAGGCCGGGTATGGCGCTCTCGCCGGTTTCCTCCAGCGGGTCGTTGAACAGATCGAGTGCGGCGAACACGCGGTCGCCCGGTTGAAAATCGCTCATCACGTTATCTCCACGGTTTTGACGCTGGCGGGACGCCCGGCGAACTGTACCTTCGCGGCCATGCCGGGGGTGAGCTGCACCCGCCCCGCCTCGTCGACGATCATGATGTCGCGCACCCCAAGACTGCGCGCGACCTCGGGCCAGGCCTCTGCGCCGGCCACAACCAGCGCGGTCGCGGCAACGTCGGCGCGCGCGGCGTCGGGGTGCAGCACGGTGGCGGAGACCACGTGGGTCGCCGGCTGGCCGCTGCGTGGGTCGATGATGTGCGGATAGCGGCGGTCGCCGTCCTGACGGTAGCGTTCGTAGGTGCCGGAAGTCACCACCGCCATGCGGCCGCTGACTTCCACCGAGGCAATGGCGCCTTCGCCTTGCGGATGGCGCACGCCAATGCGCCAGGGGCGGTCGCCGCGGGTGCCGGACACGGCGAGGTTGCCGCCCAGGTTCACCAGCGCGTTGCCGTAGCCGAGCGCGGCGAGGCGGTCGAGCGCCTGGTTCAGCGCCACGCCCTTGGCATGGCCGCCGAGGTCGATTTGTACATCCGGATTGCGGCTGCTGACGTGCGTGCCGTCGAACAACAGGTCGTCCATGCTGGGCGCGGCGGCGACCAGTTCGGCCACGGCCGCTGCATGCGGCGGCGCGCCGACCGGCATCTCGTCGTGGTGGAAGCCCCACAGCCCGACGAGCTTGCCGATGGCCGGGTTGAACAGGCCGCCGCTGGCGCGAGCGAGGTCGCGCACCTCGTGCAGCAGCGGCAGCAGGGTCGGGTCGACCTCGTGCGCGCGGCCGGCTGCCAGGGCGCGATTGAGGTCGCCCAGCGCGCCCGACTTCCACGCATGCCAGTCGCGGTTCTGCCGGGTGAAGGTATGCGACACGTCGGCGATGGCCGCGCGCGCGCCTTCGCTGTCGCGCGACAGCACATCCACCGCGACCAGCGTGCCGAAGACGTACATCTCTTCGCTGACCACGGCTTCGGCGCGCGAGCAGCCCACCGCAGGCAGCAGGCAGGCACCGAGGCCGAGCTTCATGAAATCACGACGGTTGAGCGACATGGCTGTTCTCCTTCAAAAGGCGTTCATCCCAGTAGTACCTCGTAAGCGTGGCGCAGCAGATCCATCTCCACCGGCATGCCACCCGCAGCCTCGGTGATCGCGATGAACTTTCCGCCCAGCGCCGCAGCCTCGTCGAAGGGCGGATCGATGGTGGTGAAGCTGGCGAGATGCAGCGCGACCGGGCCGTCCGGCGTGTCGACCGTGGCCTGGAATTCCGGCTCGTGCACCAGGCTGCCGGCGGGCAGGCCAAGCCGGCTTTCGGCGGCCTTGAGAAAAACCGCCGGGTGAGCCACCACCTGCGACGGCACAGCGTGCTCCATCAGCGCGGACAGCGGTGGCAGCGGGGTGAAGGCGACGGTGCCGTGCGGCAGCCGCAGAAAACGCAGGCGGCCACTGGTCTTTTGTTTATGGACCAGGATCAGGCGCAGGTCGGACGGCATATCCATGACGAGCGCTCCGTCACACCGCCGCCAGCAGACGCGGTTCGGCCTTCACCACGCCGTCGCGTCCCCACACCGTGACGGACTCGACGAACCAGGCCGGCTTGTCCGGGTGCGGATTCAGCACGTCATGCTCGGCGTAGTAGCTGCCGTCGCTGTTGAAGGTGAGGCTGCCGCAGCGGATGCCCTGCGGGTTGCGCCAGGTGCCTTCGTAGCTCGGCAGGCTGTTGGCCGGGTCGGTGACCTCGACGAAGGCCACGTCCTGCAGGCGGATCGTCGGCGACCCGGCGCCAAAGCGCGCGGCCTCCTTGCGCAGCACATCGCACAATTGCTCGGCGGTGATCAGCAAGGACTCGGGCAACGCCATGTTCACTCGATCCATGCTCACCAGATCTCCGCCGGCGCCTTCAGGCTTTCCACCGGCTGACCGCCCAGCAGGTGCTGGTCGAAGATGGTGTTGACGTCGGACACTTTCACATTGCTGTAGAGAATGCCCTCGGGGTAGACCAGCACGTTCGGTCCCATGCCGCACGGGCCAAGGCAGCCGGTGAGGGTGACAGCGATCTTGTCGAAGAGCTGACGCTGCTGATACTGGTAAAGGAATTCATCCTGTACTTCGCGGCAGCCGCGTTCGGCGCACGAGCCGCGCGGGTGTCCAGCGGGTCGTGCCTGGCTGCAGACGAAGACGTGTTTTTCGGGTTTCGGCATGGCAAACCTCAGGCGTTCAAAGCTAGGGATTGATGGGTGTGGCACTGCTTGGGACAGACCCGCGCGCAGGAGCCGCAGCCGATGCAGTCGAGCGCGTTGGCGATCGACATGACCATGTTGTTGTCCTCGTCGTCGTCATACGAATCGTCGTCGGCTTCGCGCTCGATCAGGTCGAACACGTCGCGTGGACAGACCTTGTAGCAGCGGCCGCAGCCGATGCAGGTCTTCTGGTTGAGTTCCACCAGAAAGGTCGGCGTCCAGCTCACGCCGCCGCGGGTGAGTCCTGTGATGGGATCCATGTCAGCCTTCTTTCTGCGCCGCGGAGAGGCGGGCGTTGGCATCGGCCCAGGCCTTGCAGGCGTCGTAGGTGGATTGCGCGATGGGGTGGATGTCCGCGTAAGCCGCGGGCAGTTTGTCCTCCACCAGGTCGTGCAGCTGCGACGCCCACTCGCTGGCGATGCGCTTGAGTTTTTTGACCTCGCGGTCGAGGTCTTTCAGTTCATCTTCGTTCATGTGTTTGCTCCTTGGGGTAAGCCGTGAGCGGTATGGCTGGCCGACTCCTCCGCTTACTGCTCACCGCTTACCGTTTACAACTCCGCGACTTCCCGGTGCGTGCCGATGATCTGCAGCGCCACCGAAAGCAGCTTGTCGGCTTCGTCCTTCATCTTGGAAAGGCTGTCGTAGCCGTAGCGGTGCACGTCGCGCACGGTGCGGTCCATCACCACCAGCTTGCCGGTGGTGATGAGCGCGCGGCCGAAGCCTTCGTGGGTGATGTTCATCATCGGCACGGCCATCAGCCCGCATTCCTTCTCGATCAGCGCGGCGATGCCGTTGTAGAACGCCTTCACGCGCGACAGTGTCTGCTCGTCGGGGTCGCCGATCACCGGAAACTCGCGGCGCTGGTCCTTGGTCAGGATGTAGGGCGCGAGGATGCGCTCCACCGGCCAGCCGTCGTAGGTGCCGTAGCTGTCGATGGCGCGCATCTGCTTCACCATCTCCTTGATGAAATCGGTTTCGAGAATGGGGTCGAGTT
>JAIBFE010000117.1 GCA_019459705.1 Thiobacillus sp.
CCTCGCGCCGCTGACCGCGTCGCACGAACTCGCATTGATGCAGCGCCTGGCCGAATATCCGGAAACCGTCGCCACCGCTGCACGCGAGCTGGCACCGCACCTGCTGGTGCATTACCTGCAGATGCTGGCGGGCGATTTCCACGCCTGGTACAACGCCGAAAAATTCCTGGTCGACGATGCGGCGACGAAACTCGCCCGCCTCGCGCTGGCCGACGCCACCCGCATCACGATCGTCAACGGACTCGCCTTGCTCGGCGTATCGGCCCCGGAGAAAATGTAGTCATGGCAAAACCCGCTTCCCGCAAAACCGGCCGCTCCGGCGGCAGTCCCGTTTTCACCGGCGTGCTGATCGGTCTCATCGTCGGCGCGATTCTCGCTGTCGGCGTGGCACTGTGGGTTACCGGCAATAATCCGTTCAGGTTCGCCACCCCGGAATCGGCACCGGCAGAACCCGCTCCTGCCGTATCCGCCACCCCGGAGGCTGCACCCAGTTTCGATTTCTACAAAGTCCTGCCGGGCGACGCTCAGGGCGAGTTGCCGCCGTCCACTGCGCCCGCAGCGCCCGCAACGCGCTATTTCCTGCAGGCTGGCGCGTTCCAGAACGCAAACGATGCCGACAACCTGAAGGCACAATTGGCCATGCTGGGCGTCGAAGCCGTGATTCAAACCAGCGAAGTGGCCGACAGGGGCGTGTTCCATCGCGTACGTGTCGGACCGTTCCTCGCCCTGGACGAAGTCGATCGCACTCGCAGCCTGCTGACGCAGAACAATATCCCGGTCACGCTGGTCAAAGAAGTTCCCACCCAACAGGAGACGCCTTGATGTTCACCCGTGCTTTGGCTTTCGTGGCCGCCGCCGTATTTTCCCTGTCTGCCATGGCCGCCGGCCCGGAGGCTTTCGAAGGACACGATTACACGCGCCTGAAGACCGCACAACCGGTCGCGACCGGAAAGAAGGTCGAGGTGCTGGAGTTTTTCTGGTATCGCTGCCCGCACTGCTTTCAGCTCGAACCCAGCCTGAGCACTTGGCTGAAAACGCTGCCCAAGGACGCCCAGGTGCGCCGTGTGCCGGCGGTGTTCCGCGACGACTGGATGCCCGGCGCCAAGCTGTATTACACGCTGGAACAGATGAATCTCCTCGGCAAGCTGCACCACAAGGCATTCGACGCCTATCACATCGAGAACATCAACCTCAACGACCCGGCCGTGCTGGGTGGCTGGATCGCCAAGCAGGGCGTGGATCGCAAGAAATTCGAAGGGATCTACAACTCGTTCTCGACGCAATCGAAAGCCACCCAGGGCGCGCGCCTGGCCACCGCCTACGGCATCACCGGCGTGCCGGCTTTCGTCATCGACGGCAAATACACCACCTCGGTCGGGATGACCGGCAGCGAGGCGCGTCTGTTCGAAGTGCTCGACCAGCTGATCGCCAAGGCGCGCGCCGAGCGCCGCGGCAAGAAGCCTGCGAAGTAAGCTTGACGTCGTCCGCCCCGCCGAAGGTTTTGAATAAACCTCTCAGGGTTTTGAATAAACCCATGAGGGTTTTCATCACCGGTGCCAGCTCCGGTTTGGGCGCGGCGCTGGCGCGACATTACGGCGCGCTGGGCGCACAGCTTGGCTTGGCGGGCCGCCGGCTCGACGGCCTGCAGCATACCGCCGCCGGACTGGATGCACGACTGTATCAGGCGGACGTGCGCGACGCCGCGGCCATGCAATCAGCTGCCGACGCGTTTTTGAGCACGGTCGGGCCGCCTGACATCGTCATCGCAGCAGCAGGCATCAGCGTCGGCACGCTCACCGAAGTCGCCAAAGACGCCACAGTGTTCCGCGCCGTAATGGATGCCAACGTGCTGGGGCTGGTGCACACCTTCCAGCCCTTCATCGCGCCGATGCAGAAAAACGGCGGCGTGCTGTGCGGCATTTCCAGCGTGGCCGGGGTGCGCGGCCTGCCGGGCGGCGGCGCGTATTCGGCATCCAAGGCGGCAGCGACTGTTTATCTCGAGGCCTTGCGGCTGGAGCTGAAGGCGCGCGGCATCCATGTGGTCACCGTGGCGCCCGGCTACATCGACACGCCGATGACACAGGTCAATCCGTATGCCATGCCGTTCAAGATGACGGCGACCATGGCGGCCGCCAGGGTGGCGCGCTGCATCGCACGGCGCCGCGCCTATACCGTCATCCCCTGGCAGATGGCCTGGGTGGCACGATTGCTGAAATGGCTGCCCATTCCGGTCTATGATTCGGTATTCGAAAAAGCACCGCGCAAGCCGCGTGGCCTGCCGACATAATGCGTTGAGTGGAGAATCCATGGCAGCACCCCTGAACATCATCCTGATCGACGACCACCCCCTGCTGCGCATGGGGGTGGCAGGCTACATCCAGCAGGAGCCGGATCTCACGCTCGTTGCGCAGATGGCCAATGCCGCCGAGCTGCGCGCATGGCTGGCAGCGGGCAACCGCGCCGATGCCGCGCTGCTCGACCGTTCGCTGCCAGATGCCGACGGACTGGATCTGGTGTCCGACCTGCGCGACCTCGGCATCAAGGTCATCATGCTCACCATTGCCGACTCCGACGAGGAAATCTCCGAAGCCATCTCGTCCGGTGTCGACGGTTACGTCATCAAATCCAGCGATCCCGATCA
>JAIBFE010000121.1 GCA_019459705.1 Thiobacillus sp.
AGGACTGGCGCGTGGTGCGCAAACTGACTGAAGATGCCGCGACGCTGGAACTCGAAGTCATCGTCGAGGTCGCCGGTAATCCGCCCCCCGACGGCCTCAAGCGGCTGAACCGGGGCATCCCCTTCGAGGGCCGTACCCCGCCCGCCATCAAGGTGAGCTGGCAAAACGAAACCCGCCTGCGGGTGGCGCTGAAAGGCGCCCGGCCCGGACAGATCGTGCACCTGTGCGAAGCCGCCGGCTTGCAGGTTCTATCGATGAAACGCATCCGCCTGGGCGGCGTCCCGCTGGGAAAACTGCCGCCCGGACAGTGGCGCTATTTGCGCGAGGACGAGCGGTTCTGAGGGCGGGCCGGCGAGGGAAATCGCGCCTGCGGCGTGTGAGCGCGGCTTCCCGCGCCTTGGTCTTCGGCCGCAGCTCGGAGATCGCCACCGACCCGGCCACCCACGCCCGCTTGGTGTACCGCAAGCCGGAATAAGCCGGGCCTTGACCAGGGGCTCACCGCGCTTACCGAATATAATGGGCATCGACCCGATACCCTCGGGTTGCCCCAGCCATTATTTTGTTGTGAAGTCGTCATGCCTGAAGCCAATCTGGAATTACAAAACGAAGTCGCCGCTCTCATCGTCACGGCCCTCAAACTCGATATCAGCCCGGAAGAAATTCAAGCCGACGCCCCTCTTTACGGCGAGGGGCTGGGGCTCGATTCCATCGACATTCTGGAAGTCGCCCTGGTGGTGTCCAAGCATTTCGGTTTCCAGTTGCGCGCAGATAACGCGGACAACATCAGCATCTTCAGTTCCCTCGCCAGCCTGACCCGGCATATCGCAGCACACAGAACAAAATGACGTCGACCCTGGTACGCGCGATCCGCTGGATCCTCATCGCCGCCGGGGCCATCGCTTACCCTGTGCTGGCCCATTACAGCACCGCTACCTCGGCGGCGACCGCGTTCCCGTCACTCGGCGTGGCCGTCTCCCTGGCACCTTCCCTGGTCATCCTGCTCTGGCTGACCTGGCGTTCGCCCATACGATGGATCATGGTGTCGGTATGTGTGGGCGTGGGCCTGCTGCTGTGGGGCTTCTGGGGCTCACTGGAACGAAATTTCAACTGGGTCTATTTTCTCCAGCACGCTGGTACCTATGCCATGCTGGCCACCATGTTCGGCGTGACCCTGGCACGCGGACGGCAGCCCTTGTGCACCCGCTTTGCCGAAGTGGTACACGGCAGCCTCACGCCTGAGGAGGTTCGTTATTCGCGCCAGGTCACGCTTGCGTGGACGCTGTTTCTTCTGGCGATCAGCCTGGTTTCCAGTGCCCTGTTTTTCCTGGCCAGCATCGAGGTCTGGTCGGTTTTCGCCAATTTCCTCTCCTTCCCGCTGGTTATGCTGATGTTTGTCGTCGAATACGGGATGCGCCGGCGGAAGCTGCCACACCAGAAAAAACACAGCATCATGGACGGCGTGCGGGCCTACTGGAAGACCCCGGCCGCGCGCCCGGGCGTTTCCCCGCCCGCCCGTTAGGCTGTCTGCTTGCCGTCCGTGTCGACCCTGCCACTCATCGCTCACCGCCGCCTTGATGCCGTCATGGCCTGGCGCGGCAACGCGCCGGTCAGCGTCAGGCAGTTTCTGGGCGAGGTCGAGCACGTCGCCGGCCAGTTGCCGCCGGGGCGGCATGTACTCAACCTGTGCGGCGACCGCTACCGTTTCACCGTCGCCCTGGCAGCCTGCATCGTCAGTGGCCGCATCAGCCTGCTGCCCTCCACCCATACTCCGGAGATGGTCCGGCAGATGCAGCGGATCGCCCCGGATGTCTTCTGCAT